>NZ_JASCXP010000052.1:0-26361 GCF_030010695.1 Nocardia sp. CC201C | reverse complement strand
CGGTCTGCATGAGCGCGAAAGACGAAGCGCCCGCGATCAATCGGCGATCGTCATCGGGGTCGATGAGCAACACGTCGCCGACCGTGGCCGCCGCCAGCGAACCCAGCAGCAGCTTCCGGTCGGTGGCGGCCAGCTTCGGATCGCGCGCCACCTCCGCCGCCAGCAGCGGCATCATCAGCGGCTTGGCCGCCCACTGCCACCGGTCCCGCCCGGTGACGGCACCGAACGCCGTCACCGCCGCGGCGGCCAGGAACCCGGTGCGGAATACGCTCGCCATCACTCCGATTCGCCGACGGCGAAGCTGGGCTCGGCCGGAGCCGGAGGCAGCGTCACCACCTGGCCCGCGTAGGACAGCCCCGCGCCGAACCCCAGCAGCAGCGCCAACTGACCGCCCTTGGCCTTGCCGGTCACCAGCATCTCCTCCATGGCCAGCGGAATCGACGCCGCCGAGGTGTTGCCGGTGTTCTCGATGTCATTGGCCATCGGAATGTCGTCGGCCAGACCGAGATTCTTCTTCATGAGCTCGTTGATGCGGGCATTGGCCTGGTGCGGCACGAAGACCTCGATGTCCTCCTTGGCCACCCCCGACACCTCGATGGCGTCGGCCAGCGCGCGCGGCAGCGTCACCGCCGCCCAGCGGAAGACCTTGGGGCCCTCCATGCGCAGCGACATGCGGCCGATCGGCTCGACCGCCGGATCGGTGCCCTGCATGGCCTGCGCCCGGTGCATGTACTCGAGGAAGTCGACGTCCTGCATGATGGCCGAGGCGTTCTCGCCGTCGCTGCCCCACACCGTGGGCGAGATGCCGTTCTCCTCGCTCGGGCCGACCACCACCGCGCCCGCGCCGTCACCGAAGATCATGGCGGTGCCGCGATCGGTCGGATCCAGGCCGACCGTCATCGTCTCCGCGCCGATCACCAGCACGTACTCCGCGGAACCCGCGCGAATCAGATCGGCGGCGACGCCGAGGGCATAGCCGAAGCCGCCGCAGCCGGAGGTCAGGTCGAAGGCCGCGATGCCGTTCAGCCCCAGGTCGTAGGCGACCTGGGGAGCGCCGTGCGGGGTCAGCGTGAGCCAGCTGGAGGTGGCCAGCACCAGCGTGCCGATCTTGGACCGGTCGATGCCGCTGTTGACGATGGCGCGCTCACCCGCGGCGGCGGCCAGGGTGCGCAGCGTCTCGTCACCGCTGATCCACCGGCGGTTCTTGATGCCGGTGCGTTCGAAGATCCACTCCGGAGTGGAGTCCAGAACCTCGCACACCTCTGCGTTGCTCACCAGTCGCTGTGGCCGGTAGGCACCGATGCCGAGCATGGCAACGTTCCGGTGGCCCTTATTCAGTGCGATGCTTGCCACAGGTGACTCACACGACCCTTCACCATCGAAAGACATGAACAGCGTTCAGGCTATCCCAGAGCAATGGTCTAGCCCAGTGCCAGATCCTTGAGACCGAGGATCGATCGGTACTCCAGCCCCTCGGCGGCGATCACCTCGTCCGCGCCGGTCTCCCGGTCCACCACGGTCGCCACGCCCACCACGATCGCGCCCGCCTCGCGCAACGCGCGCACGGCGGTCAGCGGCGAATTACCGGTGGTGGTGGTGTCCTCCACCACCAGCACGCGTTTGCCCACCACGTCCGGGCCCTCGATCTGCCGCTGCATACCGTGGGTCTTGGCGGCCTTGCGCACCACGAAGGCGTCGATCGGGCGGCCCGGGGCGTGCATGACGGCCGCGGCCACCGGGTCCGCGCCCATGGTCAGGCCGCCGACGGAATCGAAATCCCAGTCCGCGACCAGTTCGCGCAGCAGTTTGCCGATCAGCGGCGCGGCCTCGTGGTGCAGGGTGGCGCGGCGCAGATCCACGTAGTAGTCCGCTTCCTTGCCCGAGGACAGCGTGACCCGGCCGTGCACCACCGCGAGTTGGCGCACCAGGTCCGCGAGTCTGTCCCGATCGGTCGTCGTTACCTGCATGTCTGTGTTCATGTCCTTCCGCGTGCGTTGAACAGGCCCCGATTCAGCCGGGCCGCGAGGGACCGCGGCATCAGTCCGGCTACCGCGGTGACGGCTTTGTACTGCATACCGGGCACGCTGATCACCCGGTTCTTCTCCAGATCACTCAGCGAACCGGCCACCACCTCGTCCACGCTGAGCCACAGTGGCCGCGGCAGTCGACCCAGATCGATACCGGCTCGCTCGTGGAATTCGGTGCGGACGAGGCCGGGGCACAGTGCCTGCACCCGAACGCCGGTCCCGGCCAGCCCACCGGCCAGCCCTTCGGAAAAGGATACGACGTACGCCTTGGAGGCCGAGTAGGTCGAACCCCTACCCGGCACGAGTCCCGCCACACTGGCCACATTCACCACACAGCCCTTGGCCGCGGCCAGCATGGGCGGCAGCGCGGCCCGGGTCAACCGCATGACCGCGGTGACGTTCACATCCAACTGCTGTTGCAGCAGGTCCGGATCGACCCGCCAGAACTCCCGCGACAGCCCGAACCCGGCATTGTTGACCAGGAAGTCGACACCGTCGGCGAGCCGAGCCGCCACCCGCGCCCGCCCCTCGGCGGTCGCCAGATCGGCGGGCAGCACCTGCGCCCGAGCCCCGAAACGCAACTCCAACTCCCCGGCCAGCGCGGCGAGCCGCGCCTCATCCCGCGCCACCAGCACCAGGTCGTATCCCAGCGACGCCAACCGCACGGCATACCCCCGCCCGATACCGGAGGTCGGCCCCGTGACCACGGCCACGGGACGCACGGCGCCGGGCAGGCGCGCGGCGGGCGAACTCTCGGTCATCGACTACCTAACACTCGGCCGGACGAAGGCGACGGGCCCCAGGGTAGAAACCAGCGCCACGGGTGAAAAGAGCACAACGTCCCCACCACCGACACCGCCTGACGAGGGCGGTCCCACTCCGGGACGACCACTCCGCCGCGACCGCGCGGGAGGACGGCCGACCACGCCCGATTGCACGAAGGCGCGGCGACGGAAACAGCGTACGCCGCGCCGGGACGTGCGGTGGCCAGACCGTCCCGACACCGGCGGCCGGTGCGAATCGGCCGCCGGGACAACCCAATCGGTGCCGACGGCGGACGGGTGCGCGGGCGCCCCGGTAGCCACCGCACCAGCGACGCGACCCGGGGGGCACCGGTACGACGGAGGTGGGCGGTCCTGCCGAGAGCAGGAGTCGCGCGGCGCCCGCCGAAGCGGCGTCGCACGCCGGGCACGGGTCGCGGCCGGATGGCCCCCACGGCATGTCACCGGCGGCCGGTGCGCATCGGCACACCCCGTCCGGTACCGACACCGGACGGACGCGCGGGTGTGACGCGCTGCCTCCGACGGCTGCGCGGGTGCGACAGCTGCCACCGGGCACCGCCGTGACGTGGTCGGGGAAGCCCCCGTCCCTGCGGAGTGGCGGCCGCACTGCGGAACGCAGGCAGTGGCGTAGCGCGGCGCGGCGAACGGCGCACCGGACCACGAAACGCCGGTGTACGTCGGGCACGGCCGCGCCCCGGCGGAACACCCGTCCGCGCGTGACACCGGTGCCCGATCGGGCCGGGTGCGGCTGTTGCCGGAAATGCCGAACCGGGCACGACCACCGTCAGGATCGGGCCCGTAGGAGACACGGGTTCGGCCCCGCGGGGAACGCGGGGCGACGCGTCACCGGGGCGCGGGACCCTGGTACGGGCGGAAGCCCGGGTGGAACGGGCCGCCCGGCGGCTCGTCCCGGTCGTCGCGGTAGTCGTCGCGCGGCTCCTCGTCGGCGTACTGCCCGCGCGCGTCGTCCGCACGCCAGTCGGGGTCGCGGTCGTCCTCGTGCCACTCGCGGTCCCGGACGGGGTCGTCGCCGCGCCACTCGCCGTCCTGATCCGAATCGTCCGCGCGCCGCTCTCGCGCGTCGCGATCGTCCGCGCGCCAGTCCTCGTCCCACTCCGCGTCGGCGTCCGGATCGCGGCGGGGGGCGGGATCCTCGTCGTCCCACTCGGGCTCTTCCTCGGGAGCGGGGGGCCAGTTGCGGCGGACCCGCCCGCGCGGATCCGGGACGACCTTGAGGGCGGGCCGCCAGCCCTCCGCCTCGGGTTCCGGTTCGCTTTCTCCGGCAATGTCTTTCACCAGCGGCGCGTAATCGTCGGCGGCCTCGTCCTCGGGGAAGGGCAGCGGATCGCCCGAGCGCGGGGGCAGGTGGCGGGTGGCGGGTGCGTGCGGGTCGGGATCGCCGTAATCGCCGTACTCGTCATGGCCGTCGTAGTCGTCGTCCTCGTCGTCGGCCACCACCGTGCCGCCGCGCTGCGGTCGGCCGTCCTCGCGGGCCTCGGGTGCGGGCGGGCGACCGCCGCGATGCTCGGGGGCGTTCACCACCGGCGGCAGCACGTGCAGCAGACCGGACAGGCGCAGCACCGCGTCGATGGCCATCTCCCAATCCCGGGAGCCCGCCCCGACCGGCAGCATGCCGAGGGTCCAGTTGCCCTCGCTCCACAGCATCTGCACGGTATCGGGCAGCGATTCGATGAAGGCCACCATGCGCTGGTCCACGGCGTGGCGCGCGATATCGGGATTGGTCGCGAAGACGACCCGGTCGCCGATGGCCCCGAGCAGTTCGAGATCGTGATCCTTCGGCGGCGCGGCCGTTTTCAGCCGCAGGTCGATATCGATGTCGGAGCCGATCTGGCGGCGCACCGCGACCAGGGTGGCGGCGTCCTCCAGATCGAAGAGCACGAACTTCTCACCCTTGCGGTTGCCCGACACCACGTCGACCGCCGACAGATACCCGAGTTTGGCCATGGCACCGCGCCGCCAGGTATTGGCGAGCGCCGGTTCCACCGAAACATAGGTGTAGCCCTGGGATTTCGCCCAGACCTGCCGGATGTGACCGGTGCGCTGTCGCTGCTGCCGATCGAAGAACAGCAGCACGATCGCGCCCACCAGCGCGATCGCCGCCAACCCGAACCATATCGCCGTCATCGCCGCCTACCATATCCAGCTGGGTTCGAACCCGCCCAGCATGCCTGACACGTTGCCGTTCATCGGGTTCCGCCGGGCAGTGCCGTACTGATGATGATCTTCGCGGTGACCGAGCCGTCGGCCGCCTTGTCGCCCTGCACCATCACCATCTCGCCGATCGGAAGATCCCGCACCGCGACGCTGCCGAGCGAGATCACCTGGGTCCGATCGTCGGTGTGCACGGTGACGGTCGGGCCGGACAGGGTCGCGATGGTGAGGGTGGAGCCGTCGTTGCTGGCGATGGTGCCCATGGTCGCGCCGAGCTCGTCGATCTCACCCAGCCCCGGGATCTGCGGTACGCCACTGGGCAGCGGCTGCGCCGTCTCGCTCGGGAAGGTCGGAATCAGCACCTGCTGGGTGCGCGACGTGGTGGACGCGGTATTCGACGTATCCCGATCCGCCAACAGCGTGCCCACCACGACCCCGGCCAACGCGACCAGCGCCAGCGCGGCCAAGCCGAGCCCGATCCACAGCCCGGTCTTGCGCTGCGGCGGCTGCGGGCCGCCACCCGGATAACCCGGCTGGTAGCCGCCCGGCGGCACCGGCCCGCCGGGACCGCCCGGCGCGGGTGGATACGACGCGGGGCCGGAGCCGGGATAGCCCCCGGCCTGATACCCCCCGCTCTGATATCCCCCGGCCTGGTACCCCGGAGCCTGGTGTCCGGACGCGGTGTAGGTCGCCGTCGGGGGATACGCGCTGGGCGCACCGCTTTCGTAACCACCCCACTGATCGTCGTGCGGCGGCAGCACCCGCGTGGCCTCCGGCCCCGGCTGCTGCGCGAAATAGTCGTACGCGGTGGTGGGGTCGGAATCCGAGGTGTGCCCGGTCGACCCGGCGGCGGGCGACACCTGCTCGGTCGGCCCGTCCACCGATCCCGACTCGGGTCGCCGCGACCACGGATCGCTCGGATTCGTCATGTACTCCAGCCTAGGCTGGATGGACGACCGGAGCCGAGAACTGCGCTGTGTGGTGTCTGATTTGCCTCCGGTGCGAGCACAGCGAGGCCCCGGAGGGTGTGCCTCCGGGGCCTCGCGGGGATGGGTCAGCGGCCGACGATGAGGGTGTCGCCGTCGGAGCTGACGTTGACCTTCACCGTGTCGCCGTCCTGCACCTCACCGGCCAGCAGTTCCTTGGCGAGGGTGTCGCCGATGGCCTGCTGGATGAGGCGGCGCAGGGGGCGGGCGCCGTAGGCCGGGTCGTAGCCGCGCACGGCCAGCCAGAAGCGGGCCGAATCGCTGACGTCCAGCTTCAGGCGGCGCTGCGCGAGGCGGCGCTGCAACTGGTCGAGCTGGATGTCGACGATGTGCTCGAGCTGTTCCTCGTCGAGCGGGTGGAACATGACCACGTCGTCGAGACGGTTGAGGAACTCCGGCTTGAAGGCCGAGCGCACCGCCGCCATGACGAAGTCGCGCTCACCGCCCGCGCCCAGATTCGAGGTGAGAATCAGGATGGTGTTGCGGAAGTCGACCGTGCGGCCCTGGCTGTCGGTGAGCCGGCCCTCGTCGAGCACCTGCAGCAGGATGTCGAACACGTCCGGGTGCGCCTTCTCGATCTCGTCGAAGAGCACCACCGTGTACGGCCGCCGCCGCACCGCCTCGGTGAGCTGACCGCCCTGGTCGTAGCCGACATAGCCGGGGGGCGCGCCGACCAGCCGGGCCACCGAGTGCTTCTCGCTGTACTCGCTCATATCGATGCGCACCATGGCGCGCTCGTCGTCGAACAGGAAGTCCGCGAGGGCCTTCGCCAGCTCGGTCTTGCCGACACCGGTCGGTCCGACGAACATGAACGAACCCGTCGGCCGGTTGGGGTCGGCCACTCCAGCCCGGGCCCGGCGCACCGCGTCGGACACCGCCTGCACGGCCTCGGTCTGCCCGACCACGCGGCGGCCCAGCTCCTCCTCCATGCGGAGCAGCTTCTGGGTCTCGCCCTCGAGCATCTTGCCCACCGGAATCCCGGTCCACGACGACACCACCTCGGCGATATCGTCCGGCCCGACCTCCTCCTTGAGCATGACCTCGCCGTCGGCCGCGCCCTTGGCCTTCTGCTCGGCCTCGGCGAGCTGCTTCTCCAGCTGCGGGATGCGGCCGTAGCGCAGTTCGGCGGCGCGGGCGTAGTCGCTGTCGCGTTCGGCGCGTTCGGATTCGCCGCGCAGCGACTCCAGCTCCTCCTTGATGACGCGCACCGAGTCGATGGCCTGCTTCTCGTTCTGCCAGCGGGTCATCAGCTGGTTGAGCTTCTCGCGCAGATCCGCCAGTTCCGAGCGCAGCTTCTCCAGCCGCTGCTTGGACGCCTCGTCGGTCTCCTTGGCGAGTGCGACCTCCTCGATCTCGAGGCGGCGCACCTGCCGTTCCACCTCGTCGATTTCCACGGGGCGGGAATCGATCTCCATGCGCAGCCGTGACGCCGACTCGTCCACCAGGTCGATGGCCTTGTCCGGCAGGAAGCGCGAGGTGATGTAGCGGTCCGACAGGGTGGCGGCGGCCACCAGCGCGGAGTCGGTGATGCGCACGCCGTGGTGCACCTCGTAGCGCTCCTTGAGCCCGCGCAGGATGCCGACGGTGTCCTCCACCGACGGCTCGCCGACCAGCACCTGCTGGAAGCGGCGCTCCAGGGCCGCGTCCTTCTCGATGTGCTGGCGGTATTCGTCGAGCGTGGTCGCGCCGACGAGCCGCAGCTCACCGCGGGCCAGCATGGGCTTGATCATGTTCCCGGCGTCCATGGCGGATTCCCCGGTCGCGCCCGCACCGACGATGGTGTGCAGCTCGTCGATGAAGGTGATGATCTGTCCCGCACTGGATTTGATCTCCTCCAGCACGGCCTTGAGCCGCTCCTCGAATTCACCGCGGTATTTCGCGCCCGCGACCATCGCGCCCAGGTCGAGCGAGATGAGCCGCTTGCCGCGCAGCGATTCCGGCACGTCCCCGGCGACGATGCGCTGGGCCAGGCCCTCCACGATGGCGGTCTTGCCGACGCCGGGCTCGCCGATGAGCACCGGGTTGTTCTTGGTGCGGCGGCTGAGCACCTGCACCACGCGCCGGATCTCGGTGTCGCGGCCGATCACCGGGTCGAGTTTGCCCTCGCGGGCGGCGGCGGTGAGGTCGGTGGAGTACTTCTCCAGCGCCTGGTAGCTGCCCTCCGGATCGGGATTGGTGACGCGCGTGTTGCCGCGCACCTGAGTGAACGCCTCGCGCAGCGCGTCGGCGGTGGCGCCGTACTTCAGCAGCAACTGCGAGACGTCGGAGTCACCGGCGGCCAGGCCGACCATGAGGTGTTCGGTGGAGACGTACTCGTCTCCCATCTCGGTGGCCAGGCGCTGTGCGTCGGTGATGGCGGCGAGGGCTTCGCGGCCGAGCTGCGGTTGGGTGGTCGCGCCGGTGGCGCGCGGCAGCCGTTCGACGATGTCCTGGGCCTCGCGTCGAATCGTCGCGGAATCGACGGCGACGGCCTTGAGCAGCGGGGCGGCGATGCCGTCGGTCTGATCCAGCAACGCCACCAGCAAGTGCGCCGGACGGATCTCCGGGTTGCCCGCGGCGGATGCCGCCTGCAGTGCGGCGGTCAGGGCCGCCTGGGTCTTGGTGGTGGGATTGAACGAGTCCACGAGTCCCCTTTCCTACTAGTCGCTGCCTAATCCAACGCGACCGGAGTTGAGTCTGTTCCGCTCAAGTCTGACGAATTTTCGGGCGCCGACACCAGAGGCATAGGTCACACATCACGCTACGCGCCGACCCTAGAAACCGACTGCCCTGAATCTCCCCGAAGCGGTCCGTGTCCGTGCCTACGATGGCCGAGGTCGTTCGTCGACGCATCACCAGCTCGTCCATCGGACCGAATGGAGACCCCATGCGCGCGATCGTGGTACGAGAGTTCGGCGGCACTCCGGAGCCCGCGGATATGCCCGTTCCGGAGCCCGGCCCGGGACAGCTCCGGATTCGACTGGATGCCGCCGGGGTGAACCCGTTCGACCGCAAGATCATCGACGGCGTGCTGGACGGCCGACTGCCGCACGACTTTCCGCTGATCCCGGGACTGGACGGCGCGGGCACCGTCTCGGCACTCGGCGCAGGGGTGCCGGAATTCGCCGTCGGCGACCGCGTGGCGGGCAAATGGCTGGTGCCACCGGTCGGACACGGCACCTTCGCCGAGTACATCGTCGTACCCCACGACAGCGTCATCGCGCGGCTCCCCGACGAGGTCACCGCGCTCGCGGCGGCCGCACTGCCCACCGCCGGACTCACCGCCCTCGACCTCCTCGAGGGCGCGGCGGTCGGCGCGGGCCGGACCGTCCTCATCCCCGGCGCGGCCGGTGGCGTCGGCTCGTTCCTGGTGCAGTTGGCCGCCGCGGCGGGCGCACACGTCATCGCCACCGCCCGACCCGACGACGCCGACCGCATGATCCGGTTGGGCGCGACCGAGGTGATCGACTACAGCCGCACGGTGCCCGTCTCCGACTCCCCCGAGCCCGCGCTCGCCCAGCCCACCATCGCCGAATCGGTCCGCATGACCCATCCGGACGGCATCGACGCGCTGCTCGACCTGGTCAGTCCGCCCGCGACGCTGCGCGAACTGGCCGCGCTGGTGCGGCCGGGCGGCGCGGTGTTCAGCACCATCGGATCGGTGGATACGGCGGATCTGCAAACCCGCGGCATCAAGGGCGGCAATATCAATTCCCAGGGCAGCGCCGCGGGTCTGGCCCGACTGCTGGCGGCGGCCGCCGCGGGCGACCTCGTCGTTCCGGTCGACCACGCGGTGCCGCTGGCGGAGGCGGCGACGGTCATCGGAGGCTCCGGCGCACGGGGCAAAACGGTGCTGGTCATCTGATGTGAGGCGGGATTCACCGCGGATGTGTCCGGGCAGCCTTGGCCATATCCGTGCGACCTTGTGTTTTTCAGGGATACTTGACGCGGAGGACCGCTGGAAAACCCGGTGTGTCCGGGGTAACAGCTCAGGAAAGGAAAGTTCGCCGTCGTGGATGCGCGTACTGCAGCGCTGGTCCGCGCAAACTTTCGGACAGTCGTCGAGGCCCCGAGCGGGCCGGAACGGCTGATCAGCGCGTTCTACGGCCACCTCTTCGCGGAGATTCCGGCTCTGCGTGAGCTGTTTCCCCCCGCCATGGATATGCAACCCAAGCGGCTGGTCACCGCCATTCAGTTCGTGTTGGACCATCTGGAGAACTGGGATCGCGCGCAGCGCTTCCTGGAACAGCTGGCCCGCGACCATCGCAAGTACGGAGTGGAGGCGGCGCACTACGACATCGCCGGGCGGGCGCTGCTCGCCGCCTTCCGCACCTACAACGGCGTGCACTGGAATCGCGGGCTCGAGGAGGGCTGGCGCGATATCACCATCCTGATCTCGGCGTCCATGGCCATCGGCGCGAACTCCGACAAGTCGCAGCCCTACTGGGAGGCGACGGTGGTCGGACACCGCCGGGTGGTGGACGATCTGGCGATCGTGCGGCTGCAATCGGATACGCCGATCCCGTACCTGGCCGGCCAGTACGTTCCGGTCGCCATCCCGCAGCGGCCCAAGATGTGGCGCTACCTATCCCCCGCCATCCCGACCAACCCGTACGGCGAGATCGAATTCCACGTGCGCAAGGTGCGCACCGGCTGGGTGAGCCCGGCCATCGTGAACGAGACCCAGATCGGTGACCGCTGGATGATCGCGGCCCCCCTGGGTGGCCTGCACGTCGATCTGCAGAGCGGCAAGGACGTGCTCATGATCGGCTCCGGCACCGGTATCGCGCCGCTGCGCGCGCAGCTGATCGAAATGGGCAGGCGCGGCATCAATCCCCGCGTGCACCTGTTCATGGGCGGGCGCTACCCGTGCGATCTCTACGATGTGGAGAACATGTGGCAGCTCTCGCAATCCAATCCGTGGCTCACGGTGGTTCCGGTGTGCGAGAACGAATCCAATCCGTGGTGGCATCCGTATCCGCCCGCCGAGACCCCGTACGGCATGCACCGGCGGCTCATCGGCAATCTGGGCGCGGTGGTGGCGAGCTTCGGCGCGTGGTCCGACCGCCAGATCCAGATCGCGGGCTCGGCCCGCATGATCGCCGACACCAGGCGCGCCCTGCTGGCGGTCGGCACACCCGAGTGGGCCATCGCGTCGGATCCGGTGTGAGCCCGCGGTTCTCGGTTGTGATCTCGTTGATTTCCGTAGTGAGGAGTGTGCGGTGACCCTGGGCCCCGACGACACCGGCGCGCTGGCGCTCGATACCGAGGAGCGGGCGGCGACCGTGGTGGGCGCGCACCGGCTGCGCGCGGACTGGACCGTGATCCGGCTCATCGGCGAGTTCGTGCCCTTCGCTCCCGGGCAGTCGGTCGCCGTGCGGGTTCCGCAGCACCCCAATATGATCCGCCGCCTCTACCCCGCGCTGCCGCCGTCGCTGGACGGCAAGCTGGAGTTCCACGTGCGCACGGTGCCGGGCGGCTGGTGCAGCGGATCGATCGTGTCGGACACCCGCACCGGTGACGAGTGGCGGATCAGCGCTCCCGAGGGCTGGCTGGCGGTGGATCCGGAGGCCACCGACGTGGTGATGGTCGCCGAGGGCCCCGGGTTGGCCCCCATGCGGGCGCTCATCCTGGATCTCGCCCGGCGGCCCGAGCCGCCGCGCACCCACCTGTTCGTCGGCGCGCGTAGTCCGCGCGATCTCTACGCCTCGGACATGCTGTATCTGCTCACCGGCGAATTGCCGTGGCTGACGGTACTTCCCGTGGTCCAGACCGACGAGGACCCGGACTGGGTCGACGAGTGGCACGAGGCGTGCCGGGTGGATATCGGCTTCCAGCCCGAGGAGATGCTGGCGGGCAGTCTGGCGGAGGTGGTGGGCCGCTTCGGGCCACTGAATCGGCAACAGATCCTGGTGTGCGGCAACGCCGCTCCGGTCCAGCAGGTGGTGGAGACGCTGCTCGCCACCGGCGCACCGGCGGAGCACATCCGCTACGAAGGATTCTGACGGCGGTTGCGACAGCGGGGTTTCGACGGCGGGGGTTTCCGACAGCGGGTTCGGCCGGCGCGGGCGTCAGAACAGCGGATCGTGCCGGATATTGGCGGTGGGGGTGCCCGCTGCCATCAGGCGGAACTTGGTGGTCTGCACCATGGAGGGCGAGCCCACGATCTGGACATCGCGGTCCGCCCATGATCCGTATCCGGCGACGATCTTGCCGATCTGACCGACGCGACGCGGCTGGAGGCCGGGGTACTCCGGCTCCGCCTCCTCGGCGTCACCGAACACCCACCACGGGTTCTCCTCGCTCTCGGTGACCGGAATGACATTGAGCCACTTGTTCTCCCGGGCCAGCTGGCCGAGCGTCTCCAGATCGTAGAGGTCGCAGGGGTAGTGTCCGCCCACGAACAGATCGACCTTGGGGTTGGATCTTCGCTGCGTCATGGCCATGAGTTGGGCGCGCAGCGGGGCGATGCCGGTGCCACAGCCGACCATGAGCATCTTGCGCCGAGTGTTGCGCGGCACCCCCAGACCGCCGAGCGGTGAGCCGATGAGCCACTGCTCCCCGACCTTGGTGTGCCCGACCATGGCCGGACTCACCCACCCGCCGGTGACGCCGCGGATGTGGAATTCGATCTCGCCCTGCGGATTCGCGGGCACGGCGGGAGACAGATACCGCCACATGCGCGGGCGCGACGGGATCTGCACGCTCATGTACTGTCCGGCCGCGTACTGCATGGGCTGGTCCAGCCGGAGCCGCACGATGGCGAGATTGCGCAGCACCTCACGGTGTTCGATGACGGTGCCGGTCCACACCGGCGGAGTGCTCTCCTTCTCGGCCGCGCCGATCATGGTGTCGGCGATGACGCCGAGCCCGGTGTCCCAGGCCCGTTCCACCTCGTCGGTCCACATCTCGGTGCCCGCGTACGCCTGCATGGCGGCCTTCAGCGAAGTGGCCACCGCCGCATAGTGTTCGGCGACGACGCCGTACTTGCGGTGGTCGCGCCCGAGTTGGGCGAGGAAGGGGAGCAGTTTGTCGGGCTCCTCGAGCCGGTCGACGGCGTAGGCGATCGCCTTGACCAGGCGGTCGCGTTGGGCGTCGAGGGCGGCCGGGAAGAAGTCACGAACCTGTGGATGCTCGGTGAAGAGAATGGCGTAGAACGAGCGGGCGAGTTTCTCGGGGCCACCTTCTTCCGCAGCAACCGCCTTGAACGTCGTTCTAATCAATGCGACGGTCCGCGAATCCATATGTGTCACAACCCCATTTCGCACTCGAAACGCAGGCCGCACGGCCGAGTGCTGGTGCTGCGGAACACTCGACAGCAGCCGATGCCTAGCAAGTGTAGGCGAGGGTTGCCAGCAACGGAACGGCTCGTTTCAACAACACGCCCAGATTTCCGTTAAAACAAGTGATAACCACCCAAATGTCACATAAAACAGACCGCTCACCTGCAACACGCCGGGCGAGTCGGACTGGGTCTCACCGATTTTGCGCGAATCATTTTGCAAGGCTCGGCAATGGAGCGATCGGCCCGCAACCGCATTGGCAACGCAAATACTCTGCGGCATACCGACATAACGCACTAATCACCACAATAAACAACCGGCCGGTTTGAATTGTTTTCGGAGCCGATCCGGATCGTCCGCACCGCCGCCGACGAGAATCCACCAGCACACCGCCCGCAAAGAAAAAGCAGCGCCCCGGAATCCGGGACGCTGCTCGCTGCGTCGGGTCGTGGGTTACCGCTGCCGTCGATTACGCGGCTGCCACACCACCAGGGCCGTACTGCGCTGCGGCGGCGTGAGCTGATCGGGCCGGTACCCGGACCGCAGCCGCTCCACCTCCGCCGTCAGCTCGGACACCCGCTGCTGCAACTCCTCGACCTGGTTGGTGAGTTCGATGATCCGTTTGATACCGGCGAGATTGACGCCCTCGTCCTGGGACAGCCGCTGCACCTCGCGCAGCAGCTGCACGTCCCGATCGGAGTAGCGTCGCCCGCCGCCCGAAGTGCGTTGCGGCGAGACCAGACCAAGCCGGTCGTAGGTCCGCAGCGTCTGGGCGTGCATGCCCGCCAGCTGCGCCGCCACCGAGATCAGGAAGTACTGGGTCTCGGAGCTCTTCTTCGGATCGGAATTCATCACGCACCTGCCCATCCAGCACGCGGGTCGAAACCGCTGGTCTTCTCCGCCTCCGCATAGCGCCGCAGCGCCTCGGTGGCATTGTCGTCCAGCTTCTGCGGGATCGCGACCTTCACCGTGACCAGCAGATCACCCGCACCGCCGCCGCGCTTGGGAACGCCGCGCCCGCGCACCCGCAGGGTACGCCCGTCGGCGGTGCCCGGCGGCACCTTCACGCCCACCCGGCCGTCCAGCGTCGGCACCGAAACGGTTGTCCCGAGCACCAATTCGCTGTAGCTGACCGGCAGCACCAGGGTCAGGTCGTCGCCATTGCGGCCGAAGACCTTGTCCCCACTGACGTGCACGGTGACATACAGGTCGCCCGGGGGCGCGCCCCGCAGACCCGCTTCACCCTGGCCCGCCAAGCGAATGCGCTGACCGTCGCGCACACCCGGGGGAATGCGCACGGTGATGGTGCGGGTGCGATTCTGAATACCGGTGCCCCGGCAGTCGACGCACGGGTCGTCGATGATCGACCCGGTGCCCCGGCAGTCGTCACACGGTTCACTGAATCCGAACGCACCCTGGTTGCGGCTGATGACGCCGGTTCCATTGCAGTGCGGGCAGACTCGCGGACTGGTGCCCGGTTTGGCACCGCTGCCGTGACAGGTCGTACACGGCGAGGGGCTGGTCATACGTAGGGGAACCGTGACGCCCTGCGCCGCCTCGCGGAAACCGAGGGTCGTCTCGGTCTCCACATCGCTGCCGCGCCGCGGCCGCGAGGAAGCACGGGCGCCGCCGCCCCGGTTGAACAGCCCACCCAGGATGTCGCCTAGGCCGCCGTCGGGTCCGGTCCCGGCGGTCGCCCCGCCGAAGATGTCGCCCAGATTGAACTCGGCGCCGCTGAATCCGCCGGTGCCGCCGTAACCGCCGCTCGGTGCGAAACCGCCGCGACCGAAACCGCCGCTGGCGAACAGCCGCCGCGCCTCGTCGTACTCCTTGCGCTTCTCCGGATCCGACAGCACCGAATGCGCTTCGCTGACCGCCTTGAACCGCTCCTCGGCCTTGACGTCCCCCGGATTCTTGTCCGGGTGCAGATCACGGGCCAGCTTGCGATAGGCCTTCTTGACCTCGTCCTGGGTAGCGCTGGAGGAAATACCCAGCTCTTTGTAGAAGTCCTTCTCGAGCCACTCCCGGTTCACCGGGCATCTCCTCCTTCCCGCTTCTTACCCGTTGTTACTGGCATCCGCGCCAGCGTTCGTCGGATCCGACTGCGCCGCAGCGCCGTTCACCGGACCATCGGTCACCCCGACCAGCGCGTGCCGCAGCACCCGCTCGCCGAACCGGTATCCCTTGCGCATGACCATGCCGATCACCGGCTCACTGCCGGAGCCCTCGTGCTGCACGGCCTCGTGCAGGGTCGGGTCGAAAGGCTCACCCTCCGCACCGAACTCCTCGAGGCCCTGCTTCTGCAGGGCGGTGGCCAGCTTGTCGGCGACGCTCTTGAGCGGTCCGGCCTCCAGATCGCCGTGGGCGCGGGCGCGATCGAGATCGTCGAGCACGCCGAGCAGTTCGCCGACCACCGCCGCCTTGGCGGAGTCGATGGCGGCCTTGCGGTCGCGTTCGACCCGACGCCGGTAATTGGCGTACTCGGCGGTCAGCCGCTGTAGATCGGCGGTGCGCTCGGCCAATTCGGCGGTGATGGTGTCGGCGAGCGCGTCGGCGCTCCCCGCGGTCGCGCCGTCAGGCCCGGCGGCCGCGGCGGATTCCTCCGCCGCGGCCTCGAGAACCTCACCCGCGGCCGGATCGTCGACGATCGGCTCTTTCTCCGGGTGGTCCGTCACTTCTTCTCAGGCTCCTCGACAACCTCGGCGTCAACGACGGTGTCATCGGAATCCGGCGCGCCCTGGCCGTTTCCGGACTGGGCGGCATCCGCGGCCGAGGCCTCGTAGATGGCCTGGCCCAGCGCCTGCGACTCGGTCGCCAGCTTCTCCACCGCGGTCTTGACGGCCGCGATGTCGGTGCCCTTCAGCGACTCCTTGGCCTCGGAGATGGCCTCCTCGACCTTGGACTTGACGTCCCCGGGGACCTTGTCCTCGTTCTCCTTGATGAACTTCTCGGTCTGGTGGACGAGCGACTCGGCCTGGTTGCGGGTCTCCGCCTCCTCGCGCCGCGCCTTGTCCTCGGCGGCGTGCGCCTCGGCGTCCTTGACCATCCGGTCGATCTCCTCCTTGGACAGGCCGGAGCCGTCCTGGATCTTGATCGTGTTCTCCTTGCCGGTGCCCTTGTCCTTGGCGGTCACGTGGACGATGCCGTTGGCGTCGATGTCGAAGGTGACCTCGATCTGCGGCACGCCGCGCGGGGCCGGCGGGATACCGGTCAGCTCGAACGAACCGAGCAGCTTGTTGTGCGAGGCGATCTCGCGCTCACCCTGGAACACCTGGATCTGCACCGACGGCTGGTTGTCGTCCGCCGTGGTGAAGGTCTCCGACCGCTTGGTCGGAATGGTGGTGTTGCGCTCGATGAGCTTGGTCATCACGCCGCCCTTGGTCTCGATGCCCAGCGACAGCGGGGTCACATCGAGCAGCAGGACGTCCTTGACCTCACCCTTGAGCACGCCGGCCTGCAGGGCCGCGCCGATGGCGACGACCTCGTCCGGGTTCACGCCCTTGTTCGGCTCCTTGCCGCCGGTCAGCTCCTTGACCAGCTCGGAGACGGCGGGCATGCGGGTGGAACCGCCGACCAGCACCACGTGGTCGATATCGCCGACGGAGATGCCGGCGTCCTTGATCACGGACTGGAACGGCTTGCGGGTGCGGTCCAGCAGATCCGAGGTGATCTTCTGGAACTCCGAGCGGGTCAGCTGCTCGTCGAGGAACAGCGGGTTCTTGTCCGCGTCCACGGTGATGTAGGGCAGGTTGATCGAGGTCGACTGGCTCGACGACAGTTCGATCTTGGCCTTCTCGGCGGCCTCGCGCAGCCGCTGCATGGCCATCTTGTCCTTGGTCAGGTCGATGCCCGAGGTGCCCTTGAACTTGTCGACCAGCCATCCCACGATGCGCTCGTCCCAGTCGTCACCACCGAGGTGGTTGTCGCCGGAGGTCGCGCGGACCTCGACGACGCCCTCGCCGATTTCCAGCAGCGAGACGTCGAAGGTGCCGCCACCGAGGTCGAAGACCAGGATGGTCTGTTCCTTGTCGCCCTTGTCCAGGCCGTACGCCAGCGCGGCGGCGGTCGGCTCGTTGACGATGCGGAGCACGTTCAGGCCCGCGATCTGGCCGGCCTCCTTGGTGGCCTGGCGCTGCGCGTCCTCGAAGTAGGCGGGGACGGTGATGACCGCGTCGGTGATCTCCTCACCGAGGTAGGACTCGGCGTCGCGCTTCAGCTTCATCAGCGTGCGCGCCGAGATCTCCTGCGGGGTGTACTTCTTGGCGTCGATCTCGACGGTCCAGTCCTCGCCCATGTGGCGCTTGACCGACCGGATGGTGCGATCGACGTTGGTGACCGCCTGGTTCTTGGCGGGCTGACCGACGAGCACCTCGCCGTTCTTCGCGAACGCGACGATCGACGGAGTGGTGCGCGAGCCTTCCGAGTTGGCGACGACGACCGGCTCACCGCCTTCGAGAACAGCGATGACCGAGTTCGTGGTCCCGAGGTCGATACCGACCGCACGAGCCATGGTGAATCCTCCTAGTTGACGTACCTGCCTGGTGCGGGAGCATGGGCTCCCAGCAACACTGAGCGTGGTCGGCTCAATCCTGCCCCCGTATCGCTCGGGGCGCAACTTGAACTTGAGTCGATCTCGCTCAACCTTGTCGAAGAGGACCAACCTGGGCCCCAGGTCATCTATTCCCGGGGCGCGGAGAAATTTTTTCGATCACTCCTCGGCCGGGTGGACCGCGAGCACCTCACCCGCGAGGGTCAGCTCCAGGTATCCGCCGCGGCTGCCGTCCTTCGCGTAGAGGAAGACGACGGGCGGGTTGACCTTCGCCCCCGGATCGGCGGGGTTCGCGCCCGGCGGGCGGCGAATGACGATGTGGCTGATGACGCCGCCGGGGACCCGCAGCGTCTCCGGGGCACCGGCCATGACGGCCGCGAAGCCGCGGACGTCCAGGTCGGCCAGATCGAAGGCCGCGGCATCGTCGTCGCGGGCGGTGTCGGTGGAGCTGAAACCCCGCTCGTCGTAGCGGAGGCGCACGGTTCGGTCCGGATCGGCGGCGCGCTCCACCAGGGCGTACTGCGGATACAGGCTCATCTCGTCGGCCGTCAGATCGCCGTATCGGTCCCGGTAGGTCGCGAGAAAACTCGCCAGGCCCACACCGGTGGTCGGCTCGAGCAACGGCGGGTCGGGTGCGGTGGTGCGGGCCGCGCAACCGCCCATGGCGCCGAGCAGCCCCGCGACCACGACCGTGGCCGCCGCCGCCTGCCACCGGCGTGCCGGTTTCCGGCGCTGCACGCGCACCACCGGGGCGTCGGCGAGGTTGCTCGGGATCTGCAGATCACCGATGAGCGTGTCGAGATCGCCGAAGGTGCGCGCCCGCATGGCCGCCGCCGAACGCTGGGCGTATTCGGCATCGGTGAGCTCGCCCTCGGCGTGCGCGGCGTCGAGCAGGGCGCAGGCGTCCACGCGGTCGGAGTCGCGGACGCGCAGGCCGCCGTGACGTCGGGTGTCGGACATGACCGTCGGCCTATCCGGAGAAGGGGAAGGCGCGCAGCACCACTCCCGTGGGGTCCAGTAACAGATATCCGCTCTCGCCGAACACATTGCGCACATACACCCGGACGAGCGCGACGGGCACGGTCCGCGACCCTCCCGGCACGGTGTCCACCTTCAGGTCGATATGGCTGATGGTGCCGCCGTCGACGTCCAGGAGGGCGGGTGCTTCGGTGAGCGTCCGGTCGAGGGCGGTGAGATCCACGGCGGCCAGATCGAATTGCGGCGTATCGGGCTTACGGGTGGCCACCGGGCGGCTCTGCTCGAAACCGCCGCGATAGCCGTAGTGCACCACACGATTCGGTTCCCCGGGCACGGCGCGCGCGATGCTCGCGTGCTCGTCGAACAGACTCACCTCGTCGAGCAGGGTATCGCCGAACTTGACGCGGTAGGTGTCGCGAAAGTGGGCGATACCCGCCACCGTCAGCAGATTCGGGGTGGGAATCACCTTCGGCTCGATGACGCCGAGGTCCACCGACGGCGGCCCCGCCGGTACGGCGGCGGGCCGGTCGACCACGGTGTACATGCCCACGGCGGCGGCCAAGGCGAGCGCGGCCACGCCCGCCGGGAACCAGTAGCGGCGGTGCGACAGCGGCGGACGCGGCGGACCGGGAGCGTCGGCGGGGCGTTGCAGGTCGGCGGTGAGCTCCGCGAGTTCCCCGAGAGTTGTTGCCGCACCGGCCAGTTCGGTCAGGGCATGGTGGTCGTCCACGGACAGCTGGCCGTCGGCGAGCGCCGCGTCCAGGACCGCGCAGGTGGCGGCGCGGTCGGCGTGGCGCGCCCGCACGCGTGGCGGATAGCCGCCCTTGCGCGCCTTGGTCCGCGCCGAATCCGGCTGCGGGAGTATCAGGTCCGTCGCCCCCGACGACGGTTGCAGATCCCCGACCAGCCGGTGCAGCTCGCCCAGCGTCTCGGCCCTGCCCGCCCGCTCCGAACGCTCGTGATACTCGTCGGCCCCGAGCTGTCCCTCCGCATAGGCGGCATCCAGCCGGGCACGCGTGGTGACCCGATCGATATCCCGGGCCCGAACCCGCCCGGTTCCGGCCGCCGAACCGGGCGATCTCGAACTCACCCCCGGATGGTAAGCGCAGAACGCCCGTTTTGTACTGCCTACCACCGTCGATAGGTGCTGAGTAGGGCGCTATCGGGTGGTGCTCAGGATCTCGCGGGCGAGGTCGCGGTCGAGGGTGACGCGGACCAGGGCCGCCGCCAGGTCGGCGTCGCGGCCGGGTGGGGTGAGGCGGTCCAGGGCGGCGGGGTCGGTCGGGAGGCCGAGGCGGCTCGCGCCCCGGCGGGCGCGCTCGTCGAAGTAGGGGCGGACCCAGGTCCAGGTGTCCTGCACCTCGCGGAGGAAGATCTCCGCGCCGACCGGGCCGATGCCCTGGAACCGCTGTAGGAGGCTCGCCAGCCGCGCCGGATCGCGCTCGGATTCCGCGGCGAGTCGGCGCAGGTCACCGTGGTAGCGGTCGAGGAGCAGCGCCGCGTTCGCGCCGAGCCGGGTGGCCGTGGATTCGTCGTAGCGGCGGTAGTGGCCGCGGCCGAGCGCGTCGACCAGTTCCTGCCAGTCGGCGTCGGCCACCCGCCGCGGGGTGGTGTAGCCGCTGCCGACCAGTTCGCGGGCGGCGGCGATGGCGATATCGGCGGAGATGCGGGCACTGAGCAGCTGAGCCAGCATCAACAGCTGGAACAGCGGCGCGGGTGTGTCGGCCAGCCGGATACCGGCCTCGGCCGCGTAACTCGTCCCCGCCCGGTCCAACAACGCCCGCACGATCTCCTGTCGCTCCATGACGCACCTGCCTTTCCGACACCCTGCGCGTACCCGCCGCGCCGTCGCCCACACCTGACGGCGGTGGCCCGCGCCCGTGGCGGCGCGATCACCGGAGCAGGGGGTACGCCCCGGACTCCGGAATCGGCGACGATTCCGACTTCCGGGCGGCCATCGCGACATACACGGGATGCGCGCCGGTCACGGTCGCTCCGTGCAGCCGGATCATCCGACGTTCGACCGCTCCCGCAAGGCCAACGGCGGCGGGACTACCGCACGGCGGAGGCAGCGGAGGGCACCACACCCTGCGGCGGCAACTCCACCCGGCGGCATGCCGAGCGCCCCGCCCGAGGTCGATCGCCATGATCACCGCCCGGTCCAGTGCGAGCGCACCGAGCCGCACGTTCGGATGGTCGTCATGGCGTTTTCCTTCCCGGAACCGCTCCCACACGGTTGGACCACGCGATATCGGCTGCTGCGACAGCTAGATTGGGTGACGAGCGTCACGTGCGAGTCGACAGGAGTGCGGTATGCGGGCGGCCGTGGTCACCAAGGGCGAGTTTCGGGTGGAGGAGCTGCCGACACCGGTTCCCGGTCGCGGGCAGGTACTGATCGACGTGGTGCGGTGCGGCATCTGCGGATCGGATCTGCATGCCCGCGTGCACTGCGACGAACTGGCGGAGCTGGCGGCCGCCACCGGATACGGGCATTTCATGCGCTCGGCGCAGAGTGTGGTGCTCGGACACGAATTCTCCGGCACGGTCGTCGATTACGGCCCCGGCTGCCGAAAGCGTTGGCGGCCCGGCACTCCCGTGGTGGCGCTGCCGATTCAACGGCAGGGACGGCAACCGCACCTGACCGGCCTGTCGGTCGCCGCGCCCGGTGGCTACGCCGAGCAGGTGGTGGTGCAGGAGTCCATGACCTTCCCGGTGCCGAACGGCCTGTCCGCCGAACTCGCGGCGCTCACCGAACCCATGGCGGTGGCCTGGCACGCGGTGCGCAAGAGCCGGATCGGCAGGAGGCGAACGGCTTTCGTCATCGGCTGCGGACCGATCGGGCTGGCGGTCGTCAGCATGTTGAAGGCCGCCGGGGTGCGCACGGTGGTGGCCAGCGATCTCTCACCGCGCCGCCGGGACCTGGCGCGGCGCTGCGGGGCCGATGTGGTGGTGGATCCCGCCGTCGTATCGCCCTGGGACGCCGCGCCTCGCACCTCGCGCATCAGCGGCGCCACCGACATCCTCAACCTCGGCTTCGACGCCATGGAACGGCTGCGGCGCATTCCGAAGCTGCCCTGGTGGTATCTGTTCCGCGCCGCCCACACCTTCGATCAGGGGCCCAATACGCCGGTCATCTTCGAATGCGTCGGCGTGCCGGGGATTCTCGATCAGATCCTCACCGCCGCGCCGCCCATGTCCCGCGTCGTGGTGGTCGGCGTCTGCATGCAGCCCGATGTGATCCACCCGGCGACCGCCATCAACAAGGAGATCGAACTGCGCTTCGTGCTCGGCTACGACCCCGGTGAGTTCCGCGACACCCTGCACATGATCGCTGACGGCACGGTGGACCCGAGCCCGCTCGTCACCGGCACCGTCGGCCTGGACGGTATCGACGCCGCCTTCGGCGCCCTCGCCTCGCCCGACCACCACGCCAAGATCCTCATCGACCCCCGCAGCACCGCCACCGCACCCTGAACGCGGCCCCGGCGCGCTTCGCACCCGCCCGCGAAAGCGCCGAGCACCCCCCGGGCCGCTTCGGATTACGCGCGATGGCGCGGGATGCGGGTCAGCGGGGTGGTCGGGGGATCGTTGAGTGTGTCGAGCAGGCCCTCGGCGCTGCGGGCGGCGGTGAGGCACGCTGTCGCCGTGACCTGATCGGCCAGCGGATGACCGGCGCGGGAACGCCATTTGCGCACGGCCGCGAGAGCGTATTCGCGCTGGGTGGAAAGATCGGTGTCGGCGGGCAGCCCCAGGCGCAGGTGGGGGGCCACGCCGGAACCGCCGATGAGGCGCTGCAATTCGGCGATATCGGCGTCCGGCAGCGGCAGCTCATCGGAGCGGAGACGGCCGAGCAGGCGCAGTTCCGCGAAACCGTGCACATCGGCGAGCAGCGTGCGCACGCGCGGGAGCAGCGCGTCGGCGGCGGTGCCCGGGTAGGCGGCCAGAATGCGGGCCAGCGCGGTGAGCGCGGAGTGCGCCTTCAATTCCTCGGCGCGCTGGGCGAATTGCACATCCAGCACGGAGCGCAGCTCATCGAGTCCGCTGCGCTTGGTGAGTTCGGCCGCCAGACTGGCGGAGTCGCGCACCCCGAGGCGGATCAGCGTGACGGACAACCGGATTCCGAACAGGCCGAAGCGGGCCACCAGGTGCGCGCGCAGCTCCGGCGACACCGGCAGCGGCAGATCGGGGCGGGCAAAACGGTCCGCCGACAGCAGGGCCGCGGTGAGTTCCTCGGTCGGCACCGTCGCCAGGGCCTCGAAGGCCGCGTACTCGCGCTGGCGCAGGGTGGCGGCGGCGAAGGCCAGCAGACCTGCCACCGGGACCACGGACTGGCACAGCCCGGTGCGCTCGAGCTCCTCGGCGAAACGGGACGCCACCTCGCGGGCGGAGTGCAGGGCGTCGATACGGCCGGCACCGATCTCGTCCGCGCGCGAGACCACACCGACCGCCCCGAGCGGGGCCGCGGCGGCCGTGTAACCCGCGGGCGACGCTCCCGGCCCGTGCGCACCGGCAGCGCCGACCGATGCCCCGGTACCGGTCGTTCCATGCCCGAATCTCCCCGTGCCGGACGCACCCCCACCGAACGGCCCGTATCCGAGCCCGGGAACGCCCGCGTCGGCGGCCTGACCGGATCCGGTACCAGCGCCGATACTTTCGAGGAAATTCACATCCGCGGCATCGAGGCGGCGCAGCAGGTAGACGACGGCGTCCGCGCCCGGCAGCACCACGCCGGCCGGATCGGCGGCCGGGGTGAGCAGGCGCGCCGTGCGCGCCGAGACCTCCCGCGACATGGACGAGATACCGGGCGAGTCGATGATCGTGGTGCGCGCCAATTCCTCCGACGGCCACTGCACGTCGAGATGGTCCACCTCGCGCGCGCCGGGCGCGTTCCACCGCAGCGCCGACAGGTCGAAGTGCAGCCCGTGCGGCGTGGCCAGCCCGTCGGCCCCGCGATCCCGGCGCACCCCCACGTCGGCGTGCGCCCCATCGCGCGCGAACGCGGTCACCCGCGGCGTCGGACCGTGCCGGTACCAGGTCACCAGCCGGGTGCACTCGGTCGCGTCGGTGGGCGCGATGTCCTGCCCGACCAGGGCGTTCAACAGCGTCGACTTACCGGCCTTGAGCTGACCCGCCAACGCCACCCGCAGCGGTTCGTCCAAGCGGCGCGCGCAGTCGGCGAGCAGCGCGCTCACCCGTGCCTGCCCCGCATACGCCTGCCGAGCCACACCGATCAACCGCCGCGCCTCGGGCACGATCCCGGCCACTGCACCCGGGGCATCGAAAACCATTCACACACGGTAGCGGGACTCCCCGGTCTCCTCGCGACTACCCATACCCCAACCCTGTCACCGGGCAAACGAGCACGTTACGGGGGTGGGAGCGCCCGGGCGGCCGGGCGGGCCTCGAGGGTGAGCAACGCGTCGGCATGGCGGCGGAGTTCGGCCACGATGCGGAGTTGGCGCTCGAGTTCGGTGGTGCGTTCGGTACGGCGGGAGGTTTCCAGGGTCGCGGCTTCCTGGGCGGCGCGCAGGGATTCGTCCAGGGAGCGCAGCGAGCGGTCGGCCACGCCGGTGAAGTGATCGCGCAGCAGGCGGTGGATGCGGTGCAGCCGGTCCTTGGTCTCCTTGCCGGAGTGGAAGGCCACATCGTCGACGTACCGGCGCACGGCGGCCTTGGCCTCGATCCGGCGCTTGGCCAGCCGTGCCTGCTTGTCGTCACGGAACGCCTTGCCGCCCAGAATCACTCCCGCGCCGATGGACAGCGGATTGATGATCGCCATCCCGGCCAGGGTGCCCGCCAGCCCGGCCATCACCACGCCGCCGTAGGAGCCGCGCACCCCCACCAGCAGTTTGTGCGTGAAGCCGAGATCGGGTTCCAGATCGGCCAGGGTGCAGGAGCCGACGCGGGAGCCGTCGGGGTCCAGGCTGCCGGCCAGCTCCGGCAGGTCCACCGCGCCGAGTTCGGTGAAGTGGCCGGCGATCCGTTCGGCCAGCCGGATGGCGCGGGTGCGGGTCCACAGCAGATTGTCGCCGACCGCCGTGCCCACGGTGCCGGTCAGCCATTCCTCGATGGTGTCCCAATGCCGCCCGGGATCATTGGCGTCGATCCACTCCTCGCCCTCGCGCGCGATATCGCGCAGCCGGTTGCGCAGATCGTGGTCGATATCCCCGGCCAGATCGGTGATGCCGTCGGCGAGAGTCTGCTGCCAGGCGGCGGTATTGCGGCGCAGCCGCTCGGCGGCCGCCTTGGCCGAACGCAGTTCCACGATGGCGGCGGCCCCGCGCTCGGGATCGCGCAACGCCACCAGTTCGCTGCTCAACGCCAGCGCCAGATGTTCGGCCGCCGAACCGATGTCTACGCCCACCGCCTGTCGGGTGGCGGCCTGGTCGCGGGCCACGACCTGGTCGCGCAGAAACTGGAACACCTGCCCGAAGCCCGATTCGCGGCCGAGCTGTTCATCGCGCAGCCGCATGGCGTGGGTGCGCAGGACGGCGGAGACGGGAATCAGCGGAACCTCGAGCCCCGCAGTCTCGAGGTGCCGCTGATTCGCGTCGTAGACCTGCCTCCAGTGCGGATACAGGTCGATCTTGGTGAGCAGTACCGCCACGGCGGGGCTCAACTCCCGCACCTGCCGCAGGAATTCCACCTCCGGCACGGTGAGTTCGGTGGAGGCGTCGCTGAGCAGCAGTACCGCGTCGGCTCCCGGGATGGTGGCGTAAACGCCTGCCGCACCGGGATTTCCGTGTGCACCGAGGCCGGGGGTGTCCACGACCACGATGCCGTCGGCGAGCAGCGGGTTGGCGGCTTCCACCTCCACCCGCAGCACCGGCCGCGCCCGCACGGTGGGCTCGGTCGCGCCCAGATTCTCGAAAGGTACCGGGACCCGGGTGGATTCGGCCTCGCCGCCGCCCGGCCCGGCCAGCACGACCGCGGCCCGCGACTCGCTGCCGTGGGCCAGGGTGACCGTGGCGGTGGTGGTCGTATCATCGCCCACCGCACAGACATTCAGGTTGAGCAGCGCGTTCACGAACTGACTCTTGCCCTGATTGCCCAAGCCGGCCACCACGATGCGCCGTCGCGGATCGCGGATCCGCTGGGCGACCGTCTCCAGTCGTCCTACCAGGTCACCCCGGTCGGCCGCGCGTGCGACCGCGATGGTGTCACCCAGTATCGACAGCAGCGGCCGAGCCACCGCGGTTCCCGTCACAGCCCTACCTCCGAATCACCGGTGCGGTCACGAGTGCAGCGTCACGACTGCGGCATCACGACTGCAGGATGTCGTCGACGATGCCGCCACCGGCGACGCCGCCCACCTCGGCCCCGCCGCCGAAGCCCGCGTCTCCGAACAGCGACGTCTCGGTGCCACCGGTGAGGTCGCCCTCGACGCCACCCTGCACCCCGGCTCCGAACGCCTGCGAAACGTCCAGTCCCGCCCAAGGATTCGCGCTCGCACCGACATCCAGCCCCGACTCCGCCCCCAGCGCGGCGTCGACACTGCCACCGACCTGCGCGCCGGTGTCCACGGCCCCACCGACCGCCCCACCGAGTTCCGCGCCCGCCTGCACACCGGTATCCACCGCACCCGACAGCCCGGACTCCAGCCCC
>NZ_JASCXP010000051.1:0-26363 GCF_030010695.1 Nocardia sp. CC201C | reverse complement strand
GGATCGTGGTCGCCGGTGCGCTTCTCGTCCCCGTGCCCCGGCCACCAGGCCCGGTGCCCGATGAGCGCGGTGAGCGCCGGGGTGAAGAACATCGACATCACGAAGGCCGCGATGGCGATACCCACCGAGATGGCGAAACCCATCTGGGCCAGCACACTGTTGCCCGCCAGCATCATCGAGGCGAAGGTGCCCGCGAGAATGAGTCCGGCCGCCGCGATGGTCGGGCCGCTGTGCCTGACCGCGGACGCCGCGGCCCGCCTCGGATCCAGCCCCTCGCGCGCCTCCTCGCGCAGCCGCGCCACCATCAGGATGTTGTAGTCGGTGCCGAGCGCGACCACGAACAGGTACATGATGATCGGCAGCGTGAAGATCAAGCCGGAGTCACCCTGCGCGTGCTGGAAGACCAGCACCGCCGCGCCGAGCGTCGCGGCGAAACCGAGGAACACCGACGCCATCAGGTACCAGGGCGCGACCAGACTGCGCAGCAGCAGCGCCAACACGATCATGATGAGCAGCGCGGCCACCGGGAACACGATCAGGTAGTCGCGCACCATGGCGTCCTGGAAGTCCACGAACACCGAGGTCATACCGCCAACCAGGGCCACCGTGCCCGCGGGTGCGGCCGCATGTGCGGTGTCGCGCAGGGGATTTCGCACGGTATCGAGCGCGGCGTCCGACTCCGGGGCGTCGGTCAGGGTCACCTGGTACTCGGCCACCGTGCTGTCCCGGGAGAGCTGCGGCCGCGACACCTGGCCCACGCCCTCCACCGTGGTGAGAGCCGCGCCGAACTCGGCCACCTGGGCCTCGGTCAGCTGATCCTGCCCGTGGGTGCGCAGGTACACCAGAGACGGCTGGGTCGCGCCTGCGGGCATGCCCTTGCGCAGTTCCTGGCCCCAGACCACGGATTCGGAGGTGTCCGAAGTGGACCCGGAGGTCAGGTCGAAGGTCGGGTTGAAGCCGATCGCGAAGCCGCCCAGGGCCACCAGCACCAGTCCGGACAGCACGGCGTACGCGGCGGGGCGCTTGCCCAGCGACCGGCCGATGGCCGCCGACACCGCACCCTTGGGTTCGCGCTGCCAGCTCTTCGACGGCCAGAACACCCTGGTGCCCAGCAGCGAGACGATCGCCGGGATCAGGGTCAGACCGGCCACCAGCATGACCGCCACCGCGATGGCCAGCGAGACGCCGAGTGAGCGGAACATGCCGAGAGCCGAAAGCACCAGGGCCGCAAAGGCGATGATGACCGCGAAGGCCGCGGAGGCGATGGCCTCGCCCACCCGGGCGACGGCATTGACCATGGCGGTCTTGGGATCGTCACCGGCCCGCAGCCGTTCCCGGTACCGGAAGATGAGGAACAGGAAGTAGTCGGTGCCCACCCCGAACAGCACCACCAGCAGCAGCGCCTGCACCGAACTGTCGATGGAGAACTCGAAGGTGTCCGCCGACCACGCGACCACCCCGTGCACCAGCAGGGATATGGCGTAGATGATGAGGATCGGCAGCAGCGCCAGCACCGGGCTCCGGAAGATGAGCATCAGCAGCACGATGATCAGCAAGATCGTGGCCACGCCGACGATGGCCAGACCCTTCTCACTGGACTCGATCTGATCCAGCATCGATGCGGCGGAACCGGTGACACCGGCCTTCAGATCCGTACCGGAGACGGCCTCCCGCAACGCATCGCGCAGTTCCTGCACCGCATCGGTCTGGCGGGTGTCGTCGGCGGCGCTGACCTTCACCATCTGCACGCCGATCAGCTGCACCAGGCGGTTCTCCGACGGCGGGGCGGCCTGCACGCCGGTGATGTGCTCGATATTGCGGGCGGACAGCTCGGCGGCCAGGGCGGTGACAGCGGCCGAATCGCTCGCGGTGAGCGGCTGTTCGTCGGCGCGTTGCACCACGACGAGGGCCGCCGGTAGCTGACTGTCGCCGAAAGCCTTCTCCTGCAACGCCATCGCCTCGACGGACTCGTAGTGCGAGGGCAGGAACTCGGCCTGGTCGGTGGTGGCGGTGAGCTTCGGCGCGGAGGCCACCACGCCGATGATGGCGATCAGCCAGATGCCGATGACCACCCATGGTTTGTGGACGACGAAGCGTCCGAGCCTGGCGAACATGCCTGATGGTTCCTTTCGCGAGCGCAATACACGTGAGCGATTGCGCATATGAGCATGGGTGTGCGACACGACACCGACCACTCGATTTCGCAGTGCCGCTTGGTGTTTCGACTGCCGATCCAGAGGAAGCCGCGAACACCCGACCGCCTCCGAACCCACTATAAGTAGACGTATACGTATAACGCAAGCGGTGGTCGGGACCACATCGAACACGTACCGTGGTTGCCATGGCGCTGACGCTGCAAGAACGACAGGAATTCCTCGCCCAACCGCACATCGGTGCGCTCGCCGTGGCCGTCGGCCCGGACCGCGCACCACTCAATGTCCCGATCTGGTACCAGTACGCACCCGGTGGCGAACTCTGGATCCTGACCGGAGTCGAATCCGTCAAGCTGCGGCGATTGCGGGATGCCGGGCGGTTCAGCCTGATGGTCCAGGTCGTTGAGCCGACTGTTCGCTATGTGACGGCGGAGGGGTCCATCACCCGGGTGGAACCCATGACCGACGAGATGCACCGCGAGATGGCTACCCGCTACGTACCGTCAGACAAAGTCGACGCCTACCTGAAATCCGCGGAAGGATTCGGCGACCAGGTCGCCGTCTACATGCGACCCGACAAGTGGCTTTCCGCCGATCTGGGCGGCTACGAATAACTCGACCTACCGTCGCCGGAACGATCGCAGGCCCAGCATCCCGTACCGGAGGTGGGCCTGCACCGTACGACCTGACGGACCTTCGCCCGACCAACCTGCCGGATCACCGTCGTACCACGACGTAAGCTGCGGTTCTCGCCCGCACCGCGACTCCGTGTTTCCGCTCGATCACCGTCAGCGAAAGGTAGCCATGTCGAGGATTGTCGCCGCCACCGCCGCACTCGGTCTCGCACTCGGCCCAGCCCTGCTCGGTTCCACCGCGAAAGCCGCTGCGGCAGTGCCGTTTCCCGCCGTCGTGACGCTCGCGTCCGCCGGAACCTGCGCGGGCGAGATCAGTGCGGTGGCGCTGCCGGGCAATGGGGTGGCCGCAATCTATCTGCGCGGTACCTTCATGACTCCGGTGCCCCAGCCCGCCTGCGTAGCCACCACCACCATCGCGTGGCGCAATCTCGACAGCGGCACCTCGGGCACCGCCGGGGCCGATGTCACCGGGAGTCCCGGCGGGCGGCCCGGACCGATCACGGGCGCGGTGCTGCCCACCGGTCCGGGGCGCGTCGAGGCGTGGGTCTCGACCGTGCCGCTGCCGCACCTGCCGAGCATGGTCAGCTTCACCGTCGGCTGACCTGCGGTAACGCCCATGCGGCGGGGTTCGACATACCCTGCGAACTCTCGCGGAGCGGGCTCGTACACCGCCGCCCCGATCGTCGGCACGCTCGAAGCACCCGAAGCGATGCGCGGCACTTGTCGACGACGGCACGACCACACTCGTCAGCGCGAAAGGCAGGCTCCCATGATCGCCACTCTCGGTCGCACCGCTGTACTCGGCATCGCCGTCACCGCCGCCCTGGTCGCCACCACCGGCGCCGCCTCGGCGGCCACCGCCTTCTCCCCCACCTACACCCTCGCCACCGGCTGGACCTGTGCGGGCGAGGTCAGCGGCACCGCCATCCCCGGCCCCAGCGACTACAGCGCCCCCGGAGAGGCCGCCGTCTACCTGCGCGGCACCTTCTGGAGCGCCACCCCGGGCTCCCACCAGTCCGGCTGCTCCGTCACCGCCACCGTCGACTGGCGCAATCTCGACACCGGCGCGTCCGGCTCCACGGCGACCGTGGTCGTGGGCGGCCCCTTCGGCGAAACCGGGCCGGCCACAGGCGTTCTCCTGCCGACCGGCCCCGGCCGCGTCGAGGCGACTGTCTCCACCGCACCCCTGCTGCACCACCCCGGACAGGCCACCTTCACCGTCGACCCGGCCTGAGTGCGTCCGGCGGCGAAAACGGCGGGATGACACCGCCCGCCGAACGGCAACGCAGTACCGAACCACCGCCGGCAGAGGCAGCTCCGGGCGGACGGATCACCGGCGACCCCCCCGGCTCGCGCACCGGAACGACGGACGTGCCGAAACCGGATGCCGCGCATCGACTCACCTGCGCCGGCGGCCGGGGCGTGCGCGAGCAGGTCACCTGCACCCCGCCCTCCAGCACGCCTTCGAGACCGGTCACACCGAGGAGGAAACTCCTTTGGCACGGCGGCCGCTCGCACCGTGCACAAGGGGGTCGGCGCGCCTCGTTCGGGCGAGCGGAGATCACCGCGCCGTCACGGTGGCACAGTGGTGGGATGAGGTTCGATCACCTGCCTCGAATGGCTGCTTGGCGGCATCGCGGGGCGCGCGAGGGGTTCGAGGTCGTCTTCCCGCGCATCACTGATTCCGGTGTCCTGATAGATGGTCACACCACCGCCGTCGAGGAGGGGCGAGGCTGGTCGGTGGACTACTCGATCGAACTCGACGGACACTGGCGCACCCGCGCCGCGCGGGTGTCCGTGCGTGACGAGAAGGGTTGGCGGACCGTTCGATTGGCGGCGGACGGGGCGGGGTGCTGGACCGTCGACGGCGAACCGGCACCCGCGCTGGACGGGTGCGTCGACATCGACCTGGAAGCCTCGGCCTGCACCAATACCTTTCCCGTGCACCGGCTGCCGCTGGCCGCGGGCGTGGACACCGCCGCTCCGGCCGCTTACGTGCACGTGGCGGTACCGACGGTCACCCGGCTGGAGCAGCGCTACCGCCGCTTGCCGGGCGAGGGGCCGGGGCACCGATTCGATTACGAGTCACCGGAATTCGACTTCCGGACCACGCTGGTGTACGACGCGGCAGGGCTCATCGTCGACTACCCGGGAATCGCGGTGCGGGCTACGTAGCGGGCGGAACTATCAGCAGTAGAAGCAGACGCCGTTGGCCGGGAGCTGGGTGAAGCAGGAATCGCAGACCGCGACGCGGGCTTCCTCGGCGGGCTTGGGCTCGCCCTTGCGGACGGAGGCGTTGCGGCTGGCGGCCACCTTCGGGGTGAGGGGCGGGATGCCGCCGTCGGCGGGCACCTCGCCGTGCGCGGCATAGCACTGCCAGCGCGCGTAGGCGGCGTGCAGTTCGAGGTCGGTGGGAATGGGCAGCCCGGCCACCTCGAGGATGTACTTGTAGTGGTCGCCGACCTTGTGGTTCTGGCGCACGCACAACGCCGCCAACGGCGGTTCACCCGCGGCGTGGCAGCGGCGGGTCACCTTGCGCAGGATGGCGTCCATCCAGGTGCGGGTCGGCGCGCTGGTGTGCACACCGGACATCTCCTGCACTCGCTCGGCCAATTCGTTCACAGTGACGAAATGTCCGTATTCCGAGGCGGTTTCGACCAACACCTCGTGCGCGGCCAATGCCCACGCCACCGAGGCGTCGCGGAACGACACCGCCTCTCCATCACTCGCCCGCCAAGCACCCGAAGCCGTAGTCACCGCACTCATAGCACCAAAGAAGATAGCGGTCCAGCGCCGCTCGCGCCAATACCACGGCCGGTGTGTGAGAGATCTGCGCGACACGAACGACCCTGTGCCGGAACGCACGACGGCCCGCTTCCCCCGAACCGGGAAGCGGGCCTTCGCACAACGAACCAACCAGTCACCTGGTCCGGGGCCACGGGGCGGAGCCCCCGGGTACCCACGGGGCCGGAGCCCCGCGAGTCCTACTTGGCCTTCTCCAGGACCTCGACCAGACGCCACCGCTTGGTGGCCGACAGCGGACGGGTCTCCATCAGCTGCACGCGGTCGCCGACACCGGCGATCTCGTTCTCGTCGTGGGCCTTCACCTTCGAGGTGGTGCGGATGATCTTGCCGTAAAGCCGGTGCTTCACGCGATCCTCCAGCTCGACCACGATGGTCTTGCTCATCTTGTCGGAGACGACGTAGCCGATGCGCACCTTGCGCGAGCCACGCTCCTCCTGCTTGGCCGGCGTCTTGGCCGGGCCCTTTACGTCGCTCATGCGGCGTCTCCCTTGCCTTCAGGACCGGTGGCCAGGCCGAGCTCGCGCTCCCGCATGACCGTGTAGATGCGCGCGATCTCATGCTTGACCACACGCAGGCGCCGGTTGTTCTGCAACTGGCCGGTCGCCATCTGGAAGCGCAGGTTGAACAGCTCTTCCTTGGATTCGCGCAGCTTGGCGACGAGCTCGTCTTCGGTGAGCTCGCGCAGCTCTGCAGCCGGAGTTCCGGTAGCCATCAGAACTGCTCCTCCCTGGTCACGATCCGGCACTTCATCGGGAGCTTGTGCATCGCGCGGCGCAGGGCCTCACGAGCGGTCTCCTCGTTCGGGTAAGACATTTCGAACATGACCCGACCGGGCTTCACGTTCGCGACCCACCACTCGGGCGAACCCTTACCGGAACCCATGCGGGTTTCGGCCGGCTTCTTGGTGAGCGGGCGGTCCGGGTAGATGTTGATCCAGATCTTGCCGCCACGACGGATGTGGCGGGTCATCGCGATACGCGCCGACTCGATCTGCCGGTTGGTGACGTAGGCGGGCTCCAGGGCCTGGATGCCGTATTCGCCGAACGCCACCGAGGTGCCGCCCTTGGCCATGCCAGAGCGCTTGGGGTGATGCTGCTTACGGTGCTTGACCTTGCGAGGCATCAACATAGGTCAGCCCTCCTTGGACTCTGCCGGAGCGTCGGCCACCGCGGTAGCGGTGCCCTGACGCCCGGCCTCGGTGCTGGTCGCCGTGGTGCCCTGGGCACCGGAACGACGCGGACGGCTCGGCCGCTCACGACGCTCGCGACGCTCACCGGACGGCGCGGCGGTCGCGGTGACCTCACGCTTGCCGCCGACGATGTCGCCCTTGTAGATCCAGACCTTCACGCCGATGCGGCCGAAGGTGGTCTTCGCCTCGTACAGGCCGTAGTCGATGTCCGCACGCAGCGTGTGCAGCGGCACGCGACCCTCGCGGTAGAACTCCGAGCGCGACATTTCCGCGCCGCCGAGACGGCCGGAGCACTGCACACGGATGCCCTTGACGTTCGGCGAACGCATGGCCGACTGGATGGCCTTGCGCATCGCGCGACGGAACGCCACACGGTTCGACAGCTGCTCGGCCACACCCTGAGCGACGAGCTGCGCATCCGACTCGGGGTTCTTGACCTCGAGGATGTTCAGCTGCACCTGCTTCTTGGTGAGCTTCTCCAGCTCGGCGCGGATGCGGTCGGCCTCGGCGCCACGACGGCCGATCACGATGCCCGGACGCGCGGTGTGGATGTCCACCCGCACGCGGTCACGGGTGCGCTCGATCTCGACCTTCGAGATGCCGGCCCGCTCCATGCCGGTGGCGAGGAGCTTGCGGATCGCGACGTCTTCCTTCACGTAGTCCGCGTACTGCTTGTCCGCGTACCAACGCGACTTCCAGTCGGTGGTGATACCGAGGCGGAAGCCATGGGGATTGATCTTCTGTCCCATTTACTTTGCCCCTCCCTTCCGGCGGCTACGAGCTGCAGCGCCGGCAGTGGGCACGCTCTCGACCTCGATGGTGATGTGGCTGGTGCGCTTGCGGATCCGGAACGCGCGGCCCTGGGCACGCGGCTGGAAGCGCTTCATGGTCACGCCCTCGTCGACGTAGGCCGTCGAGATGACCAGGGTCGCCGGGTTCAGGCCGAGGTTGTTCTCGGCGTTGGCCGCGGCGGAGGCCACGACCTTGGCGACCGGTTCGCTGGCGGCCTGCGGAGCGAACCGCAGGATGTTCAGCGCGTCCTCGACCCGCTGGCCGCGGACCATGTCCACGACGCGGCGCGCCTTCATCGGGGTCACGCGAACATGCTTGGCGGTCGCGCGCGCGGTCGGGTTCTGAGTATCAGTGCTCATCGCCGCTTGCTCTTCCGATCTTCCTTGACGTGGCTCTTGAACGTGCGGGTCGGCGCGAATTCACCGAGCTTGTGTCCAACCATGTTCTCCGACACGAACACCGGCACGTGCTTGCGGCCGTCGTGGACCGAGAACGTGTGGCCGATGAAATCGGGGATGATGGTGGAACGACGCGACCAGGTCTTGATGACCTGCTTCGAGCCCTTCTCGTTCTGGACGTCCACCTTCTTGAGGAGGTGTTCGTCGACGAACGGGCCCTTCTTGAGGCTGCGTGGCATCTTTAACCTCCTCCTTAACGCTTCTTGCCGCGGCGGCGGACGATGAGCTTGTCGCTCGGACGGTTGGGCTTGCGGGTACGGCCCTCGGGCTGGCCCCACGGCGAGACCGGGTGGCGACCACCGGAGGTCTTGCCTTCACCACCACCATGGGGGTGGTCGACCGGGTTCATGACCACACCACGCACGGTCGGGCGGATGCCCTTCCAGCGCATACGGCCGGCCTTGCCCCAGTTGATGTTGGACTGCTCGGCATTGCCGACCTCGCCGATGGTGGCGCGGCAGCGCACATCGACGCGACGGATCTCGCCGGAGGGCATACGCAGGACGGCGTAGGAGCCTTCCTTACCCAGCAGCTGGATGCTCATGCCGGCGGCACGGGCCAGCTTGGCGCCGCCACCCGGACGCAGCTCCACCGCGTGGATGGTGGTACCGGTCGGGATCGAGCGCAGCGGCAGGTTGTTGCCGGGCTTGATGTCGGCGCCGGTGCCGGACTCGATCTTCGTGCCCTGGGTGACGTTCTTGGGCGCGAGGATGTAGCGCTTCTCGCCGTCCGCGTAGTGCAGCAGGGCGATGTTCGCGGTCCGGTTGGGGTCGTACTCGATGTGCGCGACCTTGGCCGGGATGCCGTCCTTGTCCAGTCGACGGAAGTCGATCAGACGGTAGGCGCGCTTGTGGCCGCCACCGCGGTGCCGGGTGGTGATCCGGCCGTGGGCGTTACGACCACCGGACTTGGTGAGCGGGCGCAGCAGCGACTTCTCGGGGGTCGAGCGGGTGATCTCGGCGAAGTCCGAGACCGAAGCACCGCGGCGACCCGGGGTCGTCGGCTTGTACTTACGGATTGCCATGAGTTCTTCTCTGCTTTCTGGAGCTCCAGCCGCTTACGCGACCGGGCCTCCGAAGATCTCGATGGGCTTGCTGTCGGCCGAGATGGTCACGAGCGCGCGCTTGGTGCTCTTGCGCTTGCCGTAACCGAAGCGGGTCCGCTTGCGCTTGCCCTGACGGTTGGCGGTGTTGACGCTGGTCACCTTCACACCGAAGACCTTCTCAACGGCGATCTTGATCTGCGTCTTGTTCGAGTCCGGGTGCACCAGGAAGGTGTAGGTGCCTTCTTCGATCAGCCCGTAGGACTTCTCGGAGATCACCGGCGCGAGCAGGATGTCGCGGGGATCGGCGATGGTGGTCACTTGCTCTCCTCCTGTGCAGCTTCGGCGGGGCCGTGCACGAAGGCGTTGAGCGCCTCGACCGAGAAGACCACGTCGTCGCTCTTGAGGACGTCGTAGGTGTTCAGCTGGTCGGGAGCGATCGGGTGCACACCCTGCAGGTTCGCCACGCTCTTCCACGCGGTGACATCTTCACGGCCGACCACGACCAGGATGTTCTTCCGCTCCGACAGCTCGGCGAGGAAGGACTTCGCGGTCTTCGTCGACGGAGTCTGGCCGGGGACCAATTCCGTGATCACGTGGATGCGCTCGTTGCGGGCCCGGTCCGAGAGGGCGCCACGCAGCGCGGCGGCCTTCATCTTCTTGGGCAGGCGCTGGCTGTAGTCGCGCGGCTGCGGGCCGTGCACGGTGCCACCGCCGGCGAACTGCGGCGCGCGGGTCGAACCCTGACGGGCGCGGCCGGTGCCCTTCTGGCGGTACGGCTTCTTGCCACCGCCGGAGACCTCGCCCCGGGTCTTGGTGGCGTGCGTGCCCTGGCGGGCCGCGGCCTGCTGGGCCACGACGACCTGGTGCATCAGCGCGATATTGGCGGTCACGTCGAAGATCTCCGCGGGGAGTTCGACGGTGCCGTCGGTCTTGCCGCCCGGTGCCTTGACCGGGAGGGAAAGATTCGCCTTCTTCTCGGCGTCGGATTTCTTAGTGCTCACAGCGCTCACGCCCGGGCACCACCCTTCACTGCACTCTTGACGATCACGACGCCGCCCTTGCGGCCCGGGATCGCGCCCTTGATCAGCAGCAGGCCGTTCTCGGCGTCCACCTTGTGGACCGAGAGGTTCTGCGTGGTGACGCGGTCGTTACCCATGCGACCCGCCATGCGCATGCCCTTGAAGACACGGCCGGGGGTGGAGCAACCACCGATCGAACCCGGACGACGGTGCACGGCCTGCGCACCGTGTGAGGCACCCTGGCCGCGGAAGCCGTGGCGCTTCATGGTGCCCGCGTAACCCTTGCCCTTGGAGGTGCCGGTCACGTCGACGTAGCTGCCCTCTTCGAACACGTCGGCGTTGATCTCCTGGCCGACCTCGAAGGTGGAGGCGTCGGCGACGCGGATCTCCACGATGTGGCGGCGCGGGGTGACGCCGGCCTTGGCGAACTGGCCGGAGACCGGCTTGTTCACCTTGCGCGGGTCGATGGCGCCGAAGGCGACCTGGACGGCGGAGTAGCCGTCGCGCTCCTGGGTACGAATCTGGGTCACGACGTTGGGACCAGCCTTGATGACGGTCACCGGAACGACGCGGTTCTTCTCGTCGAAGACCTGGGTCATGCCGAGCTTGGTGCCCAGGATGCCCGCTGCCGGGCGGCTCTTGTTGTCAGTCATATCTGCAGTCCCCGTCACTGAATGTTGACGTCGACGCTGGCCGGGAGGTCGATGCGCATGAGAGCGTCAACCGTCTTCGGCGTCGGGTCGAGGATGTCGATCAGCCGCTTGTGCGTGCGCATCTCGAAGTGTTCGCGCGAGTCCTTGTACTTGTGCGGCGAACGGATGACGCAGTACACGTTCTTTTCGGTCGGCAACGGCACCGGGCCGACGACACGGGCGCCGGTGCGGGTCACCGTCTCGACGATCTTGCGCGCAGACGCGTCGATCGCCTCATGGTCGTAGGCCTTGAGCCTGATGCGGATCTTCTGTCCCGCCACGCTGAGTGTCCTTTTCTCCGCTTACGTTGTGGCACTGGAGCTTTCGCTCCCGAACCACCCTCATTTGCACAGCCCGAACACACGAAGACGCATCAGCTACCAACTCGACCGGGGCGCACCCCGCTCCGTCACCGCTGTTCATCTGTCATGGTTCTTCCGGCCCACGCGGTCGGGCGTGTCGCTCAGCCGCTCATTCCTCGGCCCCGGATGAAATCCTTATGAGCCTCGGAACCTCGTTCCGGACGCACCCGCGCCGCACTCGGCCGGGTACAAAATTGGGTCTTGCTCACCCGCTACCACCAGCGTCTTTCCACAGAACAGACGCAGCCCGGTGCGGGCAACCCGAACAGTATGCCTCGAGGCGAGGGGCGATCTCAAATCGCCCCCCTCCCCGATCAGCGGCCGATGACGCTGGTCACACCGCTACCCACATCAGGGCAGATCCTGCACGATCAGGAACTGGTAACCCCCGGCGAGGGCCGGGTCCACCAGCGCGATACCGACCTGCCCCTGCCGCGCGGCCGCCTCGTTCACCACCGCACCGGGCGTGGCATAGAGGAGGCCGTCCACGACGGGCAGCACCGAGTCGTCGTCGAGGACGAAGCCGGTCCGCTCGGCCGGCAGGAACTGGGTCAGCAGCCCCGGAATCGCACTGCTGCCCAGCGCGGCGGTCTCGGCCGGATCGAACTCCAAGCCGAAGTAGACACCCTGGGCCGGTTCGATGACCGGATTGACGGCGGCGGCCGACGCGGCCCCCACCGTGACCATGGCGGCCGCACCCGCCAGCGCGATCCCCAGCGACGCGACAGCGGTCTTGATACGCATGTTTTCTCGAGCTCCATTCCCCCGACAAGCCGGCGAGTTGGCACCGGCACCAGCTGCTCGATGTAGCTCGGCAGCGGCGACACCCTAGACCAAAAAAGCAACCAACCAGTTCGCCCGCGAACCGGTTGCCCCTGCGTCACCTACGAACCACCCGGTGCCCCCGAGTCGGCATACGCTTCGAACATGGCGGAACTGACGGTACAACTGCCCGACGACCTCGCCGATGCGATCATGATCGCGGCAAACGGCGACGTGTCCAGCTGGGTAGCCAAGGTGTGCGAGGAGGCGCTGCTGCGAGCTGCGGTACGTGGCGAACTGGACGTTGAACGAAGGTCGCCCGCCGCATTCATCTCGCATGCCGACCGCGACGAGGAGATGGCGACATTCCGGTCCTGAACCGGTCCCAGCCGCACAGCAACGCGGGCCGCTGCGCCCGTATCTTACTTTCAAGTAAGATACGGGCATGAGCAATGAGACCTCCACGCTGCGCGGCTGGAAGAAGCTGCCCGACAATCGGCTGGGCCACGCCCTCTTCTCGCTCGGCATGGTCGCGCGGGTGCCGTACTTCGGCACGGTGCTGCCCAGCGTCGTGCGCCTGGAGCCGGGGCTGTGCGAGGTGACCGCCCCCAAGTGGTTCGGCATCCACAACCACCTCGGCACCTTCCACGCCATCGCGGCCTGCAATCTGGCGGAGGTCGCCATGGGCATGCTCAGCGAGGCCACCGTCCCCACCAGCCACCGGTGGATCCCCAAGGCCATGAATGTCCAGTACCTCGCCAAGGCCAACTCGGGCCTGCGCGCGGTCGCGAAACTGCCCGAGGTCCCCGACTTCGACGCGATCACCGAGGGGCGGGACCTGATCATCCCCGTCTCCATCTACGACAAGACGGGCCTGGAGGTCGTCCACGCCGACATCACCACCTGGGTGACGCCGAAGTAGTCGCGGCGGACTCCTCGGATCCCCGCCCCTCAGATCCCCAGCATCCGCTTGACCCGCTTGCGATCCGCCTTGGCGAAGTCCTCTTCCATATTCAACCGCCGCGTCCGCGTGGAAGGCTTCTTCTCCAAGAGGTGATTCTTGTTCGCCTGCGCTCGTCGCAACCTCCCCGAACCGGTCACCTTGACGCGCTTGGAAATTCCTTTGTGCGACTTGTTCTTCGGCACTCGAACCACCATCCCTGAAGCGCCGGACGCCGTGCGGATATCCCTCCAGGGTAGAGCTCGCGATACCCGCGCGAGTCCGAATCCGGAAGTGCCGCTGCGAGGTTCGAGTTGCGGGGAATTCACAGGAGATCAGTCCGGCAAAAAGGCGATGGATATTCGATCGCCGATGACGGCAGCGCCGCGAATCGCCCAGCGGGACAAGGTCAGGAGGCTACGCAGACCACGTAGCGCCGCTCGTCGTAGACGAAGCCTTGGTCGCCCGCGGAGCAGGCGTTGACATCGGTGGTGTTGCGCTTGATCTCCACCACCCGGACGCGGCCGGGGGCGGCGGCGGTGCAGTCGACGGGGGTGGCCATGTCGCCGGAGAGGTCCATGCAGGTGCCGGGGACCCAGGCGATGTCGAGGCAGAGGGCATCGTGTTCGCCACCGGGGAGGGTGCGTCGGTGGGAGTGGTCGATATCGCTCGGGCAGGGAGCGCCGTCGGTGGCCAGGTGGGTGACGATGTAGGCGGAAGTGCCGCTGCCGCAGGCAGTTTTCGCCAGGGCGGCGTCCGGGCCGCCGACGGCCACGCAGTCGCCGACGGTCAGTTGCAGTTCCGGGCTACCCTGGCTGACCGTCTTGTGCACGAGCGCGGAGGTGGCCGGGGCGGCGGGCGCGGCGGCCGCGATACCGGGCTGCGTCGCGCCGTCGACGACGGCGGTCTCGGTGGCGGCCACCGATGTCGTTGTGGCGCCGCGGTTCTCCACCGCCGCGGCGCGGCGCTCGGCGACCTGCGAGAGCACGGCGGCCAGCGCACCTGCCGTGGCCAGCGCGCCCACGATGACGACGCCCGCGAGAGCGATTCCGGCTCGGGCCTTTCGAGGCGCCATTTTCTGCCCTTCCCTGCAATGCTTCGAACCTCAGGCCCGCCCCGCTCGAAGTGTCGGCTGATTACGACATTCAGGACATGTCCTACACCACCGGCCGGGGCACCGTCTAATTGTGAATGTGCACATTTTTACAACGCTACTTCGGGCAATTGTCCAGATTTCATTCTGATAACGATGATCGCGATGGGCTCGCCAATCTTGTTTGCGGGCACCAAGGTTCGAACGCTGTAAACGTTCGTACATTCGGCCTGCGCGGGTCGAGGGTTTGCCAGAAGGAATTTCCTGAATGAAGTTCGGCCGCTTCGCCACCGTCGCGTTCCTGACCGTCGCCGCCCTGGGGATCACCGCGGGCGGTGTCGGCGCGGCACCGGAGTCCACCCCGCGTGAGCTCTCCGCCAGCGGCGATGACCAGGGGGTCCGCTATCACGCCGTGCTCTCCGACTTCTCCCGGTCGCTGACCACCGCCGTCTCCGGCGGCACCTTCGCGGTCGATGCCGACGCCACCGCCGTCACGCTCACCTCCGACGCCGGGGAGGTGGTTGCCACGGTGCCGCTGGCCTACGAGATCTCCGGCACCACCGTCGAAGTGGCGCACCGCATTTCCGACGACGGCCGCGAATTCGCGCTCGAACCCACGGTGACCGCGAGCGAGATCGGCGAGATGCAGCCCATCAACTCCATGGCCCGGCTCACCAACGAGATCAACGACAACGTGGTGGGCGTCGTGGTCGGCGGCGTGCTGGGCGGCCTCATCGGCACCGTGCTCGGCATGGGCTTCTTCAGCATTCTGACCGGCCCGATCGGCCTGCTGGTCGGTGCGATCGCCGGTGGCTACGCCATGGGCGGACAGCCCTTCCTGGACGCGGTGACGGCCGTGGTGACCGGCCAGCCCTGACCCGCCGCGCACGACCGCGTCCGCCCCCGGGGAACCGGTGCGGGAACCACGGGTGGTCTGGCGTACGCCCGGCACGGCTGTTTGAATGCGGGTATGAGTGGCCTGGAGATCGGCAAGGAAGCCGATGTGTGCGTGGTGGGGCTCGGGCCGACGGGGCGGGCGCTGGCGCATCGGGCGATGCGGGCGGGACTGCGGGTCGTCGCGGTGGACCCGCGCCCCGAACGGCTGTGGGTGCCCACCTACTCGTGCTGGGTGGACGAGCTGCCGGAGTGGCTGCCGCACGGCGCCATCGCGAGCCGGATCGACCGCCCCGTGGTGTGGACCACCGCCGAACGCCGGATCGAGCGCCCCTACTGCGTGCTGTCCAAGCGCGGGCTGTGGGATGCGCTGCCGCTGGACGACGCCACCGTGCTGGCACAGCGCGCCCGGACGGTCGAGGCGCACCGGGTGGAGCTGGCGGACGGCACCGAGGTCGTGGCCGGGGCGGTCTTCGACACCCGCGGCCAGGCATCGCCCGGGCAACGCCGAACGGCCAGCGCCCACGGCATTTTCGTGGACGAGGACCGCGCCGCGCCCATGGTCACCCCTGGCGAGGGCCTGATGCTGGACTGGCGCGACGAGAACGGGGCGGGCCCGGACGCGCCGCCCTCGTTCCTGTACGCGGTGCCGCTCGGCGACGGCACGGTGATCTTCGAGGAGACCAGCCTCGGCCTGCGCGGCGGAATGCCGCAGCACGAGTTGCGGCGGCGCACCCTGAATCGACTGGCGGCGCACGGCATTCGACTACGCGGTGACGAGAAGAGCGAGGCCGCGCACTACCCGCTGGACTACGCACCGCCGAAAGCCGGTCCGGGGCAGGTGATCCCCTTCGGCTCCCGGGGCGGGATGATGCACCCCATCACCGGTTACTGCGTGGCGGATTCGCTGTCACTGGTGGATACCGCACTGGATGCCCTCCAGCGCGGCGACGATCCGATCCAGGCCATGTGGCCGTGGCGGGCGCGGCTGGTGTACTGGATGCGGATGCGCGGCGTGTACGGCCTCGGCCGCCTCACCACCGCACAGTCCAGATCCATGTTCGACGCGTTCTTCACCCGACCGCCGCGCCAACAGCGGGCACTGCTCTCCGCCCACGACGACTACACCGCACTGAGTGCGGCGCTGTTCATGACCGTGGCCACCACCTGGCCTTTCCGCTGGCGCTACGACCTGGTTGGCTGGACCAACCGCAACCGCTGGGTGGGATACGACTTCGGACGCGCGTCCGACACCGACGAGATCGTCGCGGCCGCGGAGGAACTCCCCGGTCACCTGTAGCGCCACCGAACGTCCGGGGCGAGGCCGCTGCGCCGACGGCCGGTACCGGACATGATGCCCGGAGATCGACCGTTCCATCGCGCTGGGCGCTTCGCCGCCACCGTCTGCCCGGGTCACCCGGCCGGTCGAGGCGGCGCGGAGGCGGTCGGCGTCGATCGGCTCGCCGCACGAGCCTCGGTCGGCTCGGTCGGCTCGGTCGGCTCGGTCGGCTCGGTCGGCTCGGTCGGCTCGGTCGGCTCGGTCGGCTCGGTCGGCTCGGTGCGAGCATCTGTCGTCGCCGGGGTCACACCCAGTTCTCGATCCAGTACTTCCAGATGATCGGCGCGTACCCCGCCAGCGGCGGCACCTTGATATCCGTCCCGGCCAGCGCCTCGGCGGCGCGGCGGCAGTCGAACCAGCAGGTGAACTCGCTGTGCTCGATGATCTCGGTGGGCACCCCGACCTGGCGCAGGATGCGACCCACGCCGGGCATCCGCAGCGTCATGTCGAGGGTCTGCTTCGGCATGACCTCGACCAGATGCGGCGCTCCGGCCTCGTCGGCGAAGAGGTTCAGCGCGTCGGCCACGCTCTGGCGGCGCGGGTCGACCAGATGGAAGGTGGTCCCGGACTCGGCGGCGGCGTGCGCGATATGGTCCAGCGCCCGCGCCACGAAATCGACCGGCACCATGTTGGTTTCGCCCAGCTTCGGCGCCACCACCGGCAGCAGCCGCGGCAGCTGCGCCGCCATGCGCAACAGCCGGAAGAAGTAGTACGGCCCCTCGATCCGGTCGATCTCGCCGGTGCGGGAATCGCCGATCACTATGGAGGGCCGGTAGATCCGCCACGGCACCGAGCAACTGTCCCGCACCGCCCGCTCGGCCTCGAGCAGCGACCGCTGCCAGGGTGTGGCGAGCACCTGCCCGACCTCGAACATGTCCTCGGAGAAGCGGCCCTCCCAGTCCCCCGCCACCGCCACATTCGAAATATGGTGCAGCGCACCGGCCGACAGCTCTCCGGCCAGGCCCACCACCCGCCGGGTGCCGCCACCGGCGCCGATCGCGTCGTACCCGCCCGCCAGATGGAAGACGTGCGAGATCGAACCGCGCTGCGCCGCAATCCAACGCGGGTCGATGCCCATACCGGGTGCGCTGAGGTCGCCGCGCACCGGCCGCACCCGGTCCCCGGCCGCCCAGCCGCGTAGGCAGCGGTTGAAGCGCAGGACCGAATCCTCGCCCGGCCGTACCAGCACGAAGACCTGTTCGCCGCGTTTCAGCAGCTCCGGTACGAGGAATCTGCCGATGAACCCGGTCGCTCCGGTAACCAGGTAAGCCATGGGCTCACCCTAGCGTGACCCATGACACACCCCGGCGGGCGCATCCTCGCGAGCCGGTCATACCGGACGCGTGACTCGCCGCGACCAGGCGGAGATCGACGAACCTGCCCGTCCGAGGCGGTGATTCACGGCATGCTGTGCGCGTGAACCTTCGGACTCTGACAACCGCATCGGTGATGTGCGCGGGTGTGCTGGTGACCGGCTGCGGCGGCGACTCCACGGGAGCGTCCGACACTGCCCCCAGCACGCCCCGCGATCAGCTGCTCCTGAGCGGTTCGGAACTACCCGCCGACGCCAAGCCGGTGAACCTGCCCGTGGAACGGCTGCGCGAGCAGCTGACCGACTTCGCGGGGGTGCAGGCGAACTCCACCATCGACCCGCAGGAATGCCGCGCACCGCAGCTGGATCTGGAGGCCGCGAGCAAGCGGGCTCTGGACGAGGCGGCGGTCACCGCCGTGGTCGCCGAGACGGCCATCTTCATCGAGTTCGTCTCGGGTCGCGGCATCGACCCGCACGAGTTCGCGCAGACCGAGGCCCGGTGCGCGGAGCTGACCGTGAGCAGCGAGTTCGAAGGCGAGCGGGTGGACTCCCGGGTGCGCACGGAAAGCCGCACCCCGCCCGCCGCCCTCGCCGGTATCGACGCCGTCGCCTCGTATTCGACGAGCACCGCGTCGGTGCGCGATGTCCCGCCGACGACCACCGTGTCCTACGCGGGCTGGGCGTCCCTGCGTGGCACCACCGTGGCGGTGCGGGTGACCTCCCTCGGCGACGCCCTCGACGAAGCGAAGGCGGAACAGTTCTTCGCCGACGCCGTGCGGAAAGTCGAGGACGCGCCGTAGCTGCCGCGACTACCCGGCGGTCAGGCCGTCTCGGCGGCGCGCTGATAGCCGCGGATCGCCGGGTAGACGAACAGCACGACCATGCCGATGGTCCAGGCGAGGGTCTTCAGCAGCGGAACCGCCACCGGACCGTCCCAGGCCAGGCCGCGCATGGCGTCGATGGCGCAGCTCATGGGCTGGTTCTCGACGATCGGTTGCAGCCAGGTCGGATACGCCTCGATCGGCACGAATCCGGTATTGAAGAACATGAGCAGGTTGCTCACGATGCCGACCATCTGGACCAGCACGACGCCCTCGCTGATCGTCGCCAGCGAGGTCACCAGCACCGCGAAGCCCACCGCGAACAACACCGGAATCGCGATCATGGCGATCGTGGCGAGCGGGCCGTTCCAGAACCGGAAGCCCAGGGCGACGCCGACGACCAGCACGAACAGAGTGGTGACCAGGACGCGGACCACCTCGGCCAGCAGGCGGCCGGTCAGTCCGGCGGCGCGGTGGATGGGCATGGTCCAGAACCGGCTCAGCAGTCCGGTGACCTTCTCCACCTTGAAGCCGAGTGCGCTCACCACCGCGCCGGTCATGGCCGCGACCAGCATGACCATCGGCACCTGACCGTAGATGGCGGGCATACCGGTCGCCTGCTTGATGGAGCCGCCCAGCACCACGTCGAACATGAGCAGGGTCAGTGCGGGGTACAGCAGCACCTGCACGGTGACCGCGGGATTGCGCGCCCAGCCCATGAGCATGCGCTTGCACTGGATCAGGCTCTGCTCGACGAAGGTGGTGAAGGCCCGTTCGGAGCGCGGCGGCACCACCGGCAGCGGGACATTGCTCGGCACCCGGTCGGCCACGGCCGCCGCGGCGCTGTTCTCGACCGTACTCATGACCGCCTCACGCTCGCCCAGATCGCCAGTGGGATGAATACCACGGACAGGCCCCCCAGCCACACCAGTGGCACCCACAGCACCTCCCAGGTGACCCCGCCCGCGGCCATATCGCGCAGCGCGAAGGAGAACTGGGAGATGGGCTGGTTGCGCACGAAGGGCTGGATCCACTCCGGGAACCGGGACTCGGGCACGAATCCGCACGAGAGCATGCCGAAGATGAGCGTCGGCAGGGTGAGCGCCTGGCTCAGCGATTCCGGACTCTTGGTGAGCGAGCCCAATCCGTCCGCGCCGATCGCCAGCACGGTGCCGACCAGCAGCGAGAAGACGCAGAACAGGACGGCCTGCCCCCACCCGGCGACGAATCGGAAACCGATCAGATGCCCCCAGATCAGAGCGGCGGTCAGCGAGGTCACCGACCGCACCAGTCCGGCGCTGATGCGGGCCAGCAGCGGCACCAGCGAACCGATGGGCATGGTCTGCATGCGGGTGGTCAGGCCGGTCATCGCCTCGAAGGCGGCCATCTGCGCGTTCGACATCATGGTGAAGGCCATGGTCTGCAACACGATGATCGGCATGACGTACTGCGCGTAGTCGACACCGAGCAGGTTCATGATGGCGCGCAGCGGCAGGTAGAAGCCGACCGTGAACACCAGCGGGGTGATCACGGCGACCACGAGTTCGCCCTTGGTTGCCATCACCCGCACGATGCGCGCGGTGAGCGCCCACCACTGTGCGAGGCTGGACGGCTTCGCCGCCGGTAGCCCCGCGAACAGCTCGGACTCGGGCTCGGCGGCCAGTGCTGTGCTCATGCCTGCCTGCCCGAATGCCCGGTGAGGGCCAGGAAGACGTCGTCGAGGGAGGGCCGCCGCAGGCCGATGTCGGCGAGTTGCACGGACGCGCCGTCCAGGCGGCGCAAGGCCTCGGCGAGGGTGGCGGCGCCGTCGGGGGCCGGGATGGACAGCCGTTCGGCGGTGTCGAGTTCCGAGCGCACGGCGGCCGGGACCAGGTCGCCGAGCGCGTCGGCGACCTTGGCCAGCTGAGCCGGGTCGAGCGGGATGATCTCGCAGTAGCTGCCGCCGGTCTTCTCCTTGAGTTCGTCGGCGGTGCCTTCGGCGATGACCGTGCCCTTGTCGATCACGATGATGTTGTCGCTGAGGATGTCGGCCTCTTCGAGGTACTGCGTGGTGAGCAGCACGGTGATGCCCTGGGTCTTGAGCGCGGACACCAGATCCCACACCCCCTGGCGGCTGCGCGGGTCGAGTCCGGTGGTCGGCTCGTCGAGGAACACCACCTCGGGCCGGACCACCAGACCGCAGGCGATATCGACGCGGCGGCGCATGCCGCCGGAGTAGCCGCGCACGGCGCGACGCCCGGCGCCGGTCAGATCGAATTCCTCGAGCAGGGTGTCGGCGCGCTGCCGGGCGGCCTTGCGGGACAGCCCCATGAGGCGACCGAACAGCTCGAGATTCTCACGCCCCGAAAGGTTTTCGTCCAGGGCGGCGTACTGCCCGGTCATCATGATGGAGCGGCGCACCCCCGCCGGGTCCTTGCGCACATCGTGTCCGGCCACGCGGGCGGTGCCGGAGTCGGGGCGCAGCAGGGTGGACAGGATCTTGACCGTGGTGGTCTTGCCCGCGCCGTTGGGGCCGAGGATGCCGAGCACGCTGCCGCGCGTCGCGGTGAAGCTCACGCCGCGCAGGGCGTGTACCTCGCCGAAGGATTTGCGGACGTCTTCGACGTACACCGCCGGGTCGTCGCCCACGCTGGCGGTGTTCGACTCCGGTTTGTCCAAGCTCGGCATCAACTCTCCACTATCGGCTACGGCGGGGACGATTTCGCCTCCGGTGGGGATGATCCCCTCCGCCCCGCGTGATGTTACCGGCGCGGCAGATGCTCGTTCGTTGCTTCGGTGAAGCATCCATGACCACCCTGTGTCCTTGGTCACAAACTCGACGGTCCCCGGATAGCCGCTGGTCGCGACACAGACCACCCGGTCCGTGCGACATTCCGAATCTTGTCGGGTATGCCGAACGGACCATAGTCTGAGCCATGGGGAGACGTTTTTCCGGCCTGCGAGAGGTGATCATGGCCGAGTCCGCGCAGCCACGCACGGCAGCGCACCCGGGAGGAACTGGCCGACCGAAGGTGCTGACGTCCTACGACCCGCGCACCGGCGAAGTCGTGGGCGACTACGCCATCATGGGCTCCGGCGAGGTCACCCGCACCGTCCGCGCCGCGCACGCGGCCGAACAGTGGTGGGCGGCAATCGGATTCGACGGGCGCAAACGCTGGCTGCTGGACTGGAAACGCGCCGTCGCGCGCGGCACCCGCGAACTGGTCGACCTCGTCAGCGCCGAGACCGGCAAACCCAGGCTGGACGCGGCCATCGAGGTGACCGCCGCGGTGGAACATCTGCACTGGGCCGCCCGCAGCGCCGAGAAGGTACTCGGGCGACGAACCACCGGACGATTCCGGCACACGCGGCAGGCATCGGTCGGCTATCGGCAACTGGGCGTGGTCGGTGTGCTCAGCCCGTGGCACAACCCCGTGCTGACCGCCATGAACGGCATCGCCTGCGCCATGGCCGCCGGTAACTCCGTGGTGCTCAAACCCAGTGAACTCACCCCGGGCATCGGCGCCTGGCTGGCCGACAGTTGGAGCCGCCTCGCCCCGAATCAACCGGTACTGCAGGTGGTCACGGGTGACAGCACGACGGCCGCGGCGCTGTGCCGGGCGCGGCTGGCGGCCATCTCCTACACCGGCTCCCCCGCCGGGGCCCGCGAGGTGACCGCACTGTGCGCCCAGCACTCCACACCCCTGCTCGTCGAACAGGGCGGCCGGGGCGCCATGGTGGTGCAGGTGGACGCCCGGCTGCCCGAGGCCGCCGCGGCCGCCGTCTTCGGCGCCATGGCCAATGCCGGGCAGAATCCGGCCGGGGTGCAGTGCGCGTACGTGGCCGAGTCGGTGTACGAGCCGTTCCTGGATCTTGTTGCGGCGCAAGCGCGTCAGTTGCGTCCCGGGGCCGACCGGCGCGCCTCCTACGGGCCGATGACGCTGGAGTCGCAGACCGACGTGGTGCGCCGCCACGTGCGCGACGCGCTCAGCCGTGGCGGTCAGGCGGTGGTCGGCGGACTGGACTCCATTCGCACGCCCTACATCGAACCGATCGTGCTCACCGAGGTACCGGAGGTGAGCCTGGCCCTCAGCGGGGACGCGGTCGGGCCGGTGCTGGTGGTGAACAAGGTGCGCGGCATGGACGAGGCGGTGGAGCGGCTCGGTAGCCGCTCCCCCTCGGTCTCCGTCTTCACTCGGGATGTGCGCAGCGTGCCGGAATTCGCCGAACGGCTGAAAACCGAAGTGGTGACGGTGAACTCGGCTCCGGTCTACGGGACCGACGGTCCGGGCCGAACTCGCGACGAACAGCGGCTGCGGGATTTCGCCCGACCCCTCACCATCACGGAGAAGCACCGGCGCGATCCGGTCGAACAGTCCACCTTCGAGCGACATCCGCAGCATCTGCGCCTGGCGCGCATGATCTTCCGGCTCCGGCACCGAGTGTGAGGGCGTAATCGTCAGTTCCGCACGGGGGCTGTCGCGTCGACGCCGAGCAGCACGGCTCGCATGAGCGTGCTCACCCGCGCGATGTTCTCGGGGCGGGCGTCGAACTTGATGCGCCGCCCCACATCGATCACCTGGGCGATGGCCGCGTGCACCCGGAAACGCGCCTCCACGGGATCGCCGTCGAGCAGATTGGCCCACTCCAGCACGTTCTGACGCTGGATGGAGCGCAGTCGATGCTGTTCGGAGGCTGGCAGATTGGAGAATTCCGCGAAGTAGACCGGCAGGATCTCCGGCATGGCGAAGGTCATCCGCGCGAAGCGCTCGGCGATGCGCACGGCGGCGTCGGCGCGGCTGGTGGCCTCCGCCAGCGCCTCCGCATTGGCGATGGCCACCCGTTCGCCGGTGCGATGGAACGCCGCGGCCAGCAGATCCGATTTGCTGGCGAAGTAGCGGTACACGCTGGAAGCGTTGATGCCCGCGGCCGCGCCGATCTCCTCGATGCTCGCCTCGTGGTAGCCCTGCCGACCGAAGATGCGGATGGCCTCGGTGAGCAGCTGTTCGCGCTTGGAGATGACCGGCAGGCCGCGCGGGACGGGGTCGCCGGTGACGGGCGGCGGCGCGGGTGGCAGCTCGGTGCACAGGATGGACCGGCAGATGTCGTCGAGCAGGCCGACCAGCCGGGTGGTGGACAGCGTGGTGCGATGGTGGGTGATGCTGCCGATGGCACTGAGGACGGCCGCGGTGAGCAGCGTGATGTCGGCGGGGTCGGCGTCCGGGCGTAGCTCGCGGATCGGCACCGCCACGGTTTCGTGCAGATCCACGTACATGACCCGGATGCGATCGCGGTCCGCGCGCTCCAGATAGCGGCGTTCCCAGCGGTACAGGCCGCCCTCGCGGCGCACGTCGATGGTGTACTCGGCAATGCCGCGAATCAGCTTGGTGAGTCGCGGTTCCGGTTCCAGCTCGGGATCGTCGGCGGCCTCGGCGGCGTCGAGCAGCTGCTGCGCGCCCATGTCGGCGGCGGCGACCAGCAGGGCGTACTTGTTCTTGAAGTGCCGGTACAGGGCGGGGCCGGAAATGCCGACCTCGGCGGCGATCTCATCCACTCCGACCGGGTGATAGCCGCGTTCGGCGAACGCCCGGGCGGCAACTCGCACGATCTGACCCTTGCGGTTCTTGGGTCGACGCCGGGGCGTCGCATCGCCGTCCGGTCGCGCGGAAGCGAGTCCCGGCTCGCTGCGATCGGCGACCATTCACCTTCTCCTTCTCGGTGGCACCGACTGTTGACAGTGCCGAACAAGTACACCTAAGTTAACCACAATTCGCAATGCGGACCACAATGGCAAGGCGAACCACATCGGCACCGTCGCCGTTCGCGTACCCAGGAGCACCCATGACCGATATCGCGACCACCCCGGGCTTCACTGCCGTTCCGGACGGACGGGTACTGCGTATCACGATCACCAACCCCAGGCGGAAGAACGCCATCGATTACGACACCATGGTCGGGCTCGGGGAGACGGTGCGGGCGGCATCGCAGAATACCGCGTTGCGGGTCATCGTTCTGACCGGCGAGGGCGGCGACTTCTGCACCGGGGCCGATCTCGCGGCCGCACCCGCGGCGACGGCGCGCGGCGTCACCTCGGAGATGACCATGGACGCCGCCAACGCCATGATCAAGGCGATCGTGGATTCGCCGCTGCCGGTGATCGCCCGGGTGCGGGGGGCCGCCGCCGGGATCGGTGCGGCGTTCGCGCTCGCCGCCGATCTGACCTACCTCGCCGAGGACTCCTATCTGCTGCTGGCCTTCATCAATATCGGCCTGATGCCCGACGGCGGTGCGGCGGCCATGGTCGCGGCGGCGGCCGGTCGTCCGCTGGCCGCCGAAATGGCGCTGCTGGGCGAGCGACTGCCCGCCGCCAAGGCCAAACAGCACGGCCTCGTCACCGACGTCCTGCCCGCCGACGAACTCGACGCCCGCGTGGAGGCCGCGGTCGCCAAACTGGCCAACGGCCCCCGTCGCGCCACCGAACTCACCAAGCGCGCCCTCCATCAGGCCGCCTTGGCCGCCCTGGACGGTGTGCTCGCGGCCGAAAAGGTCGGCCAGTCCGAGCTTTTGGAGGCGCCGGACTTCGCCGAGGGCGCTGCCGCGATGCTCCAGAAGCGCAAGCCGGTCTTCGCCGACTGAGTCACCGGGACGCCGCATCGTCCATGCGCCACGTCCGTTCGCGCGGCGCGATACACCGGCGCGTCGGCATCCCGCGCGGCACGAAGGCCGCCCGCACCCTGCGGGCTTTCCTCATACCGCTCGCGCGCAGCCGCGCAGCGATTCCAGATATCGCGTCATGGCGTCGCGGTTGCGGGTCAGCAGGTCGATGCGCCGGCTCATGCGGTCGCGCTGATCTTCCAGGGTGGCGATGATTTCCGGTGTGGCATCGGCGAAGTGGATGTCGGCGGGGTTGTCGAGGCAGGGCAGGATCTGTTTGATGATGCGGGTCGGGAGGCCGGCCTCCAACAGACCGCGGATGTGGACCACCTGATCGACGAGCCGTTCGTCGTAATCGCGATAGCCGTTGGCGGAGCGGTCGACTCGAATCAACCCCTGCTCCTCGTAGTAGCGCAGCAGCCGCGGCGGAGTTTCGGTCCGTCGCGCCAGTTCGCCGATTCTCATATGGCACACCTCACACCGGATGACGTTTGACCTTCACATCTATGTCAAGGTTCGAGCATATGCGCATGAGCAAGGACATCACACTCTTCGACTACAGCCCCATCACCGAACGGGAACCGATCCACTGGCCGGACGGCAAGCGCGTCGCCTTCTACGTCGGGCTCAATATCGAGCACTTCTACGTGGATCTGCCGAGCACCTCCATCAACGAGAGCACCGCCGGGCTGACCCCGGATCCGCTCAACTACGGCTGGCGCGACTACGGTGCGCGCGTGGGTGTCTGGCGCGTGATCCAGGCTCTGGACCGATTCGGCGTGCGGGCCAGCGTGCTGCTGAATTCCGATGTGGCGCAGCGGTACCCGCAGATCATCACGGCCGGCGTGGAGCGCGACTGGGCGTGGCTGGCGCACGGCAGCAGCAACAGCCACCTGCACACGGGCCTCACGATCGAGGAGGAGCGCACCGTACTGAGCGATATCCTCACCACCATCGAGAAGAGCACCGGAGCGCGCCCACGCGGCTGGATGGGTCCGGCCCTCGGCGAAACATTCAATACGCCAGAGCTTTTCGCTGAGCTGGGTGGCAGGTACGTGCTCGACTGGACCAATGACGATCAGCCGTACCACCTGAATGTGCCCGGTATGCTGAGCGTTCCGTACACGGTGGAACTCAACGATCTCGGCATCTTCACCGCCAAGGGGCATACCGGCCCGGAATTCGTGCAGATGATGAAGGATCAACTCGACCAACTCGTCGCCGATGCCGAGGCGGACGACAGCGGCCGGGTGCTCCCCCTGGCCCTGCACCCGTTCGTGATCGGGCAGGCATTCCGGCACCGCTATCTCGTCGAGGCGCTCGACTACATCACCAATCACCCCGCCGTGTGGGTGACGACCAGCGACGACATCGCCGACCACTACGCGGGCTCGATCGCCGCCTGAGCGGTGCCGCGGG
>NZ_JASCXP010000050.1:0-26470 GCF_030010695.1 Nocardia sp. CC201C | reverse complement strand
GAAGAAGTCGGCGAAGTGGATGGCGTCGGCGGCTGCCGCGCCCGCGCCGGCGGAGTTCATGGCTCCTTGGTAGAGGGTGGTGAGATCACCGGCGGCATACAGGCCCGCGATATTGGTTTTCCGGTCTTTGTCGACGGCGACGTAGCCGTCGGAATCCAGTGTCAGGCCGAGGGTTTCGGTGAGCCGGGTGATCAGCGGAACCTGTCGCTGCGGTAGATGCCACAGCAGCGTCTGTCGTTCGAGCACCCGCCCGTCGGTGAACTCGATCGCCGACAGCTCGCCGTCGTTGTGCACGAAGCGGGCGATCTCGCCCTGCACCAGGTCGCTGCCTTGATCGCGCAGCCGATCCCGGATCTCGGCCGCGCCGTCGAATTCGGGTGGGGCGATGACCACGACATCGGAGGTCCAGGCCCGGAAGGCGTCGGGGACCATGGGGGCGAAGTCGGGTTCGGCCGCCATGACCGCCCAGGCACGGTCGGCGTTCTCCTCGCCGACACAGAACGGACAGTGGATGACGGTGCGGCCCCAGCAGGCCGCGAGCCCTTCGATGTCGGGGTGAATGTCGACCATGCCGGTCGCCAACAGCACCGTCCCGGCCCAGGCCCGGGTGCCGTCGGCGAGGGTCACGGTGAAGCCGTCGTCGTCGCGGGTGATGTCCTCGGCAACGGTGTCGGCGCGGGTGGCCAGGCCGTACGCGTCGAGGTCCTTCCAGGTGCGGGCGCGCAAGTCGGCCGGGCTGATGCCGTCGAGTCCGATCAGTCCGTGCACGCCCTGGGAGGCGGCGTTGCGCGGCGGTTCGGGCGATTCGACCACGAGGGTGCGGCGGCGGTAGCGGGTGAGCGCCATGGCCGCGGCGAGCCCGGCGGGGCCGCCGCCGACGATCACGGTGTCGTAGTGGATGGGGTTCATGAATGGTGCCTCCGAACGATTCGACAATCGACTGACCAAAGGTCATACTACTGACTGACGGTCATTCATTTCAACTTGACGGAGGTCGCTCCATGTCAGAGCAACATCACCACCTCGATTTCGACTGGGACTCGGTCTATCGCGGCGACAGCGGCGACACCATGGCCCCCGATGCGCTGTTGCTCGCCTACACCGACGACCTGACGCCGGGCACCGCGCTCGATCTGGGCTGCGGCGCGGGCGGCAACGCCCTGGAACTGGTTCGCCGGGGATGGCGAGTTACCGGGGTGGACATCTCCCCGCGAGCCCTGGCCAGCGCCCGTGCGAGTGCGTGCGCGCGGGGGCTGGACCTCGAGCTCGCCCTCGGCGACAGCGCCGCCTGGCGGCCCGCGCTCCGCTACGACCTGGTGCTCAGCTCCTACGCGATACCCATCGACCCGGCCGCGCAAACCGCCACCTACGCCACCATCGCAGCCGCCCTCGCCCCGGGCGCAACACTCGTGCTGGGCGAATGGGACGGCGACCGACGCTCCTGGCCGGGTCCGGGTGAACTGCTGACCGCCGCCACGCTGCGCGCCGGGATCACCGCGGCCGGACTGCGGATCGAACGGCTCGATCGAGTGCGGGTCCTCGCACACCGGCATCGTGGTGACGAACACGCCTCCAACGAGGAAGCCGCGCTGGTGGTCGTCGCCCGCGCGCAGCATGACATTCTGGGAGCCGAGAACTGACCGAACGCCAGTCGATCCACAGGAGAGAGATCGTGCCCGCCGACAGGCCCGCCCCCACCGGCCGCTTCCAGCCCCCGGACGTGCGCCGCCGCCAGATCCTCGACGCGACCGCCGACCTGCTGCTCGAAGACGGGTACGACGCGCTGACCATGGGCAAGGCCGCCGCCCGCGCCGGGGTTGCCAAGGGCACGGTCTACCTGTATTTCACCTCCAAACAGGAGCTGCTCGCGGCTTTGCAGTCACGCATCTGGGAGCGCATGCTCACCGAACCCGCCGCACTTCTGGAACACGCCGAGCTGAGTTGGACCGACCGGCTCGACGCGCTGGTGGCCCACTGGCTGGCCGCCGAGCGCGAGGACCACGAGCTCTACCACCTGCTCTTCCACGAACTCGGTGCGGCAGGCGGTGACGAACCGATGCATGCCGCCCGCGACCTGCTGGTGCGATTGCTGCGTGATGGCACCACCGCCGGTGAGTTCGACGTCCCCGACCCCGAACTCACCGCCGACTTTCTCACCCACGCCTACATCGGCCCCTGCCACCACCACCTGGACCAGGACGTTACCGCCGCGGTACAAACACTGTTCCGGCGAGTCGTCGGCGCGGCGAATCACCCTCTCTGAACGCCGCGCGCGACCACCCTCGGTACCGGTGACAGGTCCGGGCAGCTACCCGATGGGCCGTACCGGCAGACACGTTCGCCGAGAGTGTGACCGGGGAAGCCGACCGGCCGACAATCGTACGGATATGGCGTAGCGCCTGTGCTGTGCACGCTGATCCCGGCGTCGCTGCTGCCGCGGCGCAAACCCGCCGCGCCGGATGCGCGGACTCGCCGATCATGGCGCACTGAGCTGGTCCAGGGTGCGCCAGCCGACGCTGGTCACATGCGGTTCCAGGCTCAGACGGCTGACCGCGGACTCCATCTGCCGGTCGTCGCGGCGATCGGAGACCAGCTCGGCGCGCACCTCCACCTTGCCGGAGCCGATATCGGAACTGGCGACCGACACCAGCTGAAAATCGGTGCGGGTCAACGACTGCACCAGCAACGCGCGGGTGTGCGCCTCGTGCGCGTCATCGGTGCAGGCGACGAACGAGTACCGGGTGTGCTGTTCGTCGCCTGCCTCCGGACGCCGGTCCACCCGGCGACCCGCGGCCCGCAGCGCGGTATTGACCACGACCACCACGACCGTGCCCGCCAGCGCCGTGGGCAGCATGCCCGCACCGGCCAGCGCGCCGATCGCGGCCGAACACCACAGTGTGGCGGCGGTGTTGAGGCCGCGCACGGTGAACCCGTCGCGCAGGATGACGCCCGCGCCGAGGAATCCGATACCCGAAACGATCTGTGCCGCAACGCGGGTCGGGTCGGCGGTACCGCCGCTGAAGCCGTGTGCGGACAGCAGCACGAACAGCGTCGCGCCCGCGGCGACCAGCGCGTTGGTCCGCAGCCCGGCCATCCGCGCCCGATACTGCCGCTCGAACCCGATCACCGCACCCAGGCCCACCCCGGCCGACAGCCGAATGAGCATTTCCACCATGGTCATGACGTACTCCCGAGAAAAGGTCGGCGCACCGCGCGCTACCGGGAGAGCGGAATCCTCCGAACGAGCGCGGGTGGGGCACCGAAACACCGTGTGGCCACCTGATATCGACTCCGATATCGATCACGTCCACCAGGCACACCCACCACCTCCTTCCTCGTAAGACCTTTGGCACTTCGCGGCGTAACCCGTCCGACGGGAGCTGGTCGGGATCACCCCTTGATTCGGGGAGACCTGTCCTGATCGGTGGCGTCTCTCGACGTTTACGATCGCCAGCCTGTATCCGCGAAGGAGCCTCAGCGAACGACGGCACCTCGCCCCAGCGAGTAAACACCCGGCATCCCGGTTTCGCCACCGGATGTGCGCGGCGCAACATCAGGGCTGGCTGTTCACGGTGTGCCGAAGGTATCGCGGGCGCGGAGCTTCCACTCCTCGATGAGCCGACGGGCTTGCCGATCGAATTCCTGCCGGTCGGCGGCCGGCCAGGTGTCGGGATCGGTATCGAGACCGCGCTCGGTGACGAACCGCAGGAAGTGGGTGGACGTGGCCTTGCTGCGCGCCCGGATGAATTCGTTCTCCTCCGGCGTCGGAGTCACAGCTTCTTCATCCCGTGCCAATACGATCCTCTCATCAGTTCCTCGCCGAGTTTCGGGTTGTCTCCGCCGAGCATGACCAGTTCCTGGGGTGAGGGAAAATCCACGACTCGTCCATCGAATCGTGCACGCATCTCCCGCAACAGTCCCACATCATGTTGGCTCATCGGGCCGCGGTCGCCGGCGATGAACAGATCGAGACGAGATTGCATCTTCCGCACGGACTCGTACAGCTTCTCGGGGTCGAGGTCCCAGTCGTAGCCGGCCTTGGCCCAGGCGACACCGCCGTCGGTCATGGAGGCGGTCACCCGCATTCTGTCCACCCCCGATCGTCGGAAGTAGTCCTCGGTCGACGCGGAGAACGCGGTGGAGAACCCGTGGCCGGTGAATCCCTGCTGGAGTTGGGTGAATTCGTTGGTGACCACGAGCTTTCCGTCGGTGTCGCGGGTGACGCCGTACAGAAGCGTCCCGGCGTCGTTCCCGGCGTCGTCGCGGATCTCGCCGGTGAAGGTCATGTTCGCCGGGCTGGTGCTGCCGTCGTCGCGGGTCCAGGACCGCTCGTACCAGGCAGTGATGTTCTCGACACGATAGGGGCCGTACCGCCGCTGGAGCCCGCGCAGCTCCTGGGTCAGATCGTCGTCGTCGAGTTCGCCACGGCGGGCACGGTCGTAGAGTTCGCCGAGCGGCGGCATATGTGACAGGTCGGTGATCGGTGTCCGCGTGCCCGACGGGAGGGAAGGCGTACCGCTGCGGGGAATGTCGCCCGTGTCTCGCGCGGACGCGACCCGATCGTGTCCGGCCCTGTCGGTATCGACGTGGTTACGACGTGCCGTGGCGACCTCGGCGGCCAGCTCGCCGAGCGTGCCACTCAGATGGCCACCGGTCTGGCGGCCGAGCAGATCCGTCATGGCGTCGCGCATGCGGCGCAACAGTTCATCGGACCGATCTCCGGGCGCGTACCTCATCGTCGGCGGGCTCCGGTGGGGACGTCGATCGCGGGGGTCGATGGGGGCGAGATCCGGGTCAGCGGTGACGGGGGCAGCCGGGCGAGAGTCGCCGCCGCACGAGCGAAATGTTTGGGCGCGACTAGGAGGCGGCGGAGTCTCGCCTCCTGGTCGCGTGGTCCGAGACGCTTCCAGGAAAAGGGGGTGGGCACAATGGGCGGGGGTGGGATTGGCGCGCGAGGTCATAGCGGTTGTGGGTGCGGCGCGGGGGAAACACGCGCTACCAGCGGTATCGGGTTGGGTCCGAAATGCCCGAATTCGCACAATTGGTCATGATCATTTCGGCGTCGAGGGGGGTGCCGAATGATCTTGTCCGTCCGGCTGATCCGGGGCGAAGGGCCATTCTTCGAAATGAACACACCGACCGGTGGGGTCGAATCGCAGGATCCACAGGTCGCGCCACGAGGCCGGGGTGGCGCGCAGGTACTCGACGCCGACGCGTGCCACGGCGGTGTCGCCGTCCACCGCGATCACCTCGGCGGTCATGGTGAAGGATTCGTCGGGTCCGTCCCGCCCCGCTTCCCAGAAGGCGGCGATCGCCGCGCGGCCGGTGATCGGCGCCGCCCACGGGGACACGCAGTATTCGGCCGCGTCCGCGAACAGTTCGCGCACGGCCGCGGTTCCCGGTGTGCGCCAAGCCGATTCGTAGCCCTCAAGCCACTGCTGCACTGCCGCGCGATCCATGTCCGCGACGCTACGCCCTCGACGCGCGGCTCGGGCCGGATCTAGTCGCGGTACATGCGCCGGTAGGCCCAGATGGTCGCCACCAGATGGTCGACGATCTGCTCGCGGCTGGCGCGCAGCGTGCCGTTCAACCACGCCGAGAACATGCCCGCATTGCCACTGGCCATGGTCACCGCGGCCAGCCGACGGCGCACCGGATCCTCGATATGGCTGAACAGATGGTCCTGGATGAGCCGGGTGAAGGCGGGCATGACCGAGATGGTGGTCGCGCCCAGCCCGGTACTCGAGTACGGCTCGACCAAAAACAGCCGGGACTTGCGCGGATCCTGGAGCACCTTGTCCACCAGCATCTCCGACAGCGCCCGGTCGCGGGCCGGATCGTCGGCCACCGCGTAGGCGGTCATGGGTTCGAGGAATTCGTCGGCGATCTGGCGGTACAGCACGTCGAGCAGTTCGTCTCGGCTGCTGAAGGATTCGTAGAAATAGCGGTCGGTGAGATTGGCCTTCCGGCATACGGCGCGCATGGTGACCGCGCCCGCCCCGGATTCGCCGATCAGATCGAGCGCGGCGTCCAGGAGCGCGGCGCGGCGCGCCTCACGGCGTTCGGTGAGGGTCGTGCCACCCCAGAGGCGGGGCTCGGCGTCGGAGGGCTGCTGACCTGTCTGCACCGGGAACAGCGTAGTGCCCGGCCGGGACGGGACGCGTCCGCCCGGTGCGCGGGCACGGTCGTCCCCGCTCAGCGCGCCGCTACCCGAGCAGTTCGTCCACGTAGCACCAGCGCCAGCTCTCACCCGGTTCCACGCTGCGGATCACCGGATGCCCGGTGGCTTCGAAATGCCTGGTGGCGTGGTTGCCCGGCGAGGACTCGCAGCAGGCGATATGGCCGCAGGCCAGGCACATGCGCAGATGCACCCACACCAGTCCCGCGGCGACGCATTCGGCACAGCTGTCGGGAGTGTCGGGCCGGGCGGTCTCCGGGGCGTCGCGCAGGTGCTCGCAGTCGCCGCCGCCCACCCCGGCCACCATGGTGTCCGGACCGTCGTCCCCGGCCTCGGTGACGCGGGCCAGCGTGGACTCCTCCATATCCAGCAGTGCCATCACATGCTGGAGCACCTCGTGATCGAGGGTGCCGGTATCGCGCACCCGCAGCACCACGTCGCGTTCGGCGGCCAGCATGGCCAGCCGCAGCCGCCGATATTCCCCGCCGGGGGTAATGCGGTCGGATTCGGAGCGGCCCAACAGTTCCCACGCGGCCTGCGCCCGCTGGGCGGCCTGCCCCCGCAGCCCCTCGACGATCTGCGCCGGTGTGGCGTCGGTGACGTGCGCGTCGAGGGCCGTGAGCCCGGCCGAGGTGGCCTGTTGCAGCAGCGCCGCCTCCTGGAGCCGGTCCTCGGCGCGGCTGGGTCCGCGCAGCCGCAGCGCGCGCACCACCCAGGGCAGTGAAACCCCTTGCAGCAGCAGCGTTCCGCCCACCACCACCAGCGCGAGCAGGCGCAGTGTCGCCAGTTCCGGGGTGTCGGCGGGCAACAGCATGGCGGCGGCCAGTGTCACCACGCCGCGCATTCCCGCCCACGACACCACGGCCGCGCCGGTCGGCTGCGGCGTGGGTTTGCCGCGCCGTCTGCCCTCCATCCACCAGGCGACGTAGGTGGCCGGGAAGACCCAGACCGGCCGGGCGAGGATCACCGTCGCGAGCACCCCGGCGCACGCGATGAGCAGGGTGCCGTGTGCGAGCCCGCTGTTCCAGGCGTCCTCGACGATATGGCGCACCTGCAATCCGATCAGCAGGAACACCCCGCTCTCCAGAATGAACTGGATGGTGCGCCAGTTGGTGCGCTCGGCGATCCGCGAGGCCGCGCTCTGCCACACCGGGGCCCCGTGTCCGAGTATCAGGCCGCAGGTCACCACGGCGATCACCCCGGAGGAGTGCACCGCCTCGGCGGGCAGATACGCCGCGAAGGGCGCCAGCAGCGACAGACTGGTGTCGAGCACCGGATCGGTGATGCGTCGCCGCAGAAAGGCCAGCACCGCCGCCGCGACCAGGCCGATCACCGCACCCCCGACCGCGGCCAGCAGGAAATCGGCCCCCGCCTCCCACAGGCTCACCGCCCCCGCCATGGCCGCGATGGCGGTGCGCAGCGTCACCAGCGCGGTGGCGTCGTTGAACAGCGATTCGCCCTCGAGCAGGGTGACGATGCGCCGCGGCATCCCCACCCGCCGTGCGATGGCGATGGCCGCGACCGCGTCCGGAGGCGCCACCACCGCACCGATGGCCACCGCCGCCGCGAACGGCACCGGCAGCAGCACCATCACCACCGCCGCCACCGCGAAGGTCGTGAACAGCACCAACCCGACCGACAGCAGCGTGATCGACACCTTCTTGGGTCGAAAGTCGATGAGTGAGGTGCTGATCGCGGTCGTGTACAGCAGCGGCGGCAGCAACCCGAGCAACACCAGCTCCGGATCCAACCCCACCTCGGGAATGAACGGCAGATACGACGCCACCACCCCGGCCACCGTCAACACCAGCGGCTCGGCCACCCCGATCCGCCGCGCGAACGCGGCCAGCGCCACCGCCACCGCAATCAACCCGACCAGTCCGAACGCCAACTCCACGCGAACATCCTGCCAGCCGCGTCGCCCCCACTCGAGTAGCGTGTCCCCGCCGTCCCGGCGCGTCGGCATTCCCATGTCAGGCGTTCGCCCCACCGGACGATGGCCGGCCAGCCGGCTCAACCCGCACCGGTCGTCCGTGGTGGTGTCCGTGAATTCGCCCGGCATCGTGGCGGGTCGCGCGTTCCGTGGTCGCGGCGGCACGCGGGCTCGTAGGATTGCTGATGCTCGATCAGGTTCGAGTTCGGAATCAGGGGTGAACACGGTGCCCACACAGGTGGCTCTCGTTGTGGTACACGGCATCCTGTCCGACAGCGGTGCGTGGGATCCGCTGTGCGAGCTCATCGAGCGCGATGCCGATCTCGCCGGGCGCATCCGTGTCGTGCGTGTCGATTACCCCAGCAAAATCGTCGAGTTGGCGCCGCGGAGAACGCTGCCCGATCTGGATACGGTCGCCGCGTTCTTGGGCACCGAACTCGCCGAACGGTTGGTTCCCGACGAGCCGGTGGTGTTCGCCGCGCATAGTCAGGGCGGTCTGATCGTGCAGCGCTATCTGATACAGGAGCTGACCGCGGGTCGCGGTTCGGCGCTGCGCCGTGTGCGCCGCGTGTTGATGTTCGCGACGCCCAACTCGGGTTCGGAGTACCTGCTGCCGCTGCGCAGGCGCTGGCAGCGGAATCCGCAGGAGCGTGAACTGCGGCCGCTCAACGAGAAGATCATCCAGACACAGCGGATGATGCTCGAGCGCGTCGTCCATGCCAGCGATGCGACCATGCACAGCGTGCCGATTCCGGTGGAGGCGTATGCCGGACTGGCCGATCCGATCGTGCTCCCGCAGTCGGCGAACTCGGTGTTCCCCGCGGGCGGCGTGCTGCCCGGAGATCATTCGACCATCATCCGGCCGACCTCGGCGGATGATCTGGTGTACCGAATCGTGAAAACACGTCTGCTGCACGAGGTGCAACGTGACGATCACGTTGCACCCGAATCACCGGAGGCCGCGCGCGTGGATCGGCTCGACCGGGCCATCGCCAGTGAACTCCGCACCCAGCGAATCCAGCGGCCCGTCGAGAAGAAGCTGCCCAAAGAGGCCGTCCGGCGCATCGCCTCCGCGCTGGCACAGATCGCCGACCTGACCGATCCCACGGCCCGGCAGCAGTATGTGATGAGCATGCCGCTCTACATTCGACAGCGCATGCACCACGGCGGCGGCAACCCGCGACTGGAACTGGCCGCGCTGGTGGAAATCTGCGCCGCCTTCGGCGAGACCGGCCGCGAGGCGCTGATCGTCTCGGTGGAATGGGCCTTCGCCGCACAGGATCCAGCGGTCGGCGCCGCACTGGCCGTGATCGAGGAGCAGTGGCCGTCCGGTGCGACGGCGCCACCACCGGAGGAGGTCGACAGCTCACACACCGGCACGGCGCGACGGTAACCGGGGCCGGTCCGTCGCGCCGCTCGTCATCGGCCTGGGAGTTCTCGCCGTCGTCGTGGTCACCGCATTCGTGTTGACGACCGCCGGAGTTGATTTCCGCGCGGCGCAGCAGGTTCCGACCTCGCCGGGATCCGGCCTGACCGAGATCTATCGCCACGGCGGCGATACGGTCGGCGACGATCCGTTCATTCCCCGACCACCGGCCGGTACCGCCGCCGTGGCGATGCCGAATACCGCCCCCGGCGGTCCTACGTCGGGCAGGAGCTTCCAAGGTAGGGAACCCGGGCTCTACGGAGGCGTGCCCAACGAACCCGTAGGCGGACGCGCGGCCACGATCGCGCACTTCGACGCCGACCGTACGGCGGCGGAAGCGGCGGTGGAGGCGCTGAACTCCGACGACCGACTGCGTTGGCGCGACGGCGAGCGATTGTCCGTCGACACCCTGGGGACCTACCTGGCGGAGCTGACACCGGTGGTCCTTCGCGTGGACGTGCGGGTGACCTACCATCTGCTGCGGACGGGGCGCGCCGTATCGCAACAGGCCGTCTTGGAGGCGGGAACCGTTGTGCTGGTGGATGTTTTCGGCGTCCCGCGGCTGCGCGGTATCAGCGGGACGCCGCTGACGCGGCCACAGGTGGTGGCCGATCGGCAGGTGAGCTTCACCGGCGACGAATGGGCGGGATTCGATCCGGGCCGGGTCTTCGAGGTCCGGCCCGCGGACGAGGCGCTGACCGTATTGGTCCTGTTCGACTTCATCACCGACAGCACTTTCCAGCGTCCCTGTGGCACGACCGGCGACCGGGACGTCGTCGGCAGCGGACCGGAACCATCCGTCCTGCCGAACTCGACCATCACTTCCGCCGCTCCGATCCCACCTCCCACCGCAGAACCCAGTCGGGAGGTGGATGTGTCCGGGGTGTGGATCCTGGCGTCCGAGCACAGCGGTGTCGAGGGAACGCTGACTCGTGAAGGTGACGGGTTCCGGTACTACACGCCGGATACCAGCGACCACATCGGCTGGAACTGCTACCTCGGCGGTCTACCGGGACAGACGGCCACCATGGACTGCACCTCATCGGTGGGTGGCGACAGCTACCCCTGGAGTGCGACCGGTCCGATCACCGAAATCCAATGGAACGGCCGTACCAAGCTCAGATTCGACGGAACGACGACCAGTCCCCCCACCGGTGCCACACGGATGACCCTGACACCCCAGTAGCCGATTCGGGTCGCGGAGGGTGATCACACATCGAGTCTCGGTGCCGATTCCATCGGCTTGCCGCTGTCGCGCCACGCGGTGACACCGCCGCCCAGGCTGGCGGCGTCGTAGCCGGCGCGGCGGGCGAGGGCGGCGTAGTGGCGGGAGACCTCGCCGATCGGGCAGAGGAAGACGAGGGGGCGGGAGCGGGGGAAGGGGACGGTGTGGGTGAGCATGTCGTCGAGTTGGTCGTCGCGGATATTGATGGCGCCGGGGACGTGGGCGATGCGGTAGGCCATGGCGCCGCGGGTGTCGACCAGGGTGGGGCGGGCGGTGCGGTCCAGTTCTTCCAGTTCGTCGGGGGTGAGGGTGGGGGTGGCGGCGAGTTCCTCCGGGGTGGGCGGGGTGCGGTGGCGGGCGGGTGCGCCGAACAGGTCGGGGCGGCGTTTGCGGATGTAGGACAGGTACGGTTCGAGGCGGTCGCAGACGATGAAGACGGCCACGGTGGGACGCGAGTCCTCGGCGGGGGAGTCGCGCAGTGCGTCCAGGGCCGCCGTGTAGGCGGCACCGCTGGTGGGTCCTGCCAGGACGCCGTATTCGGTGGCCAGAGCGAGGGTTCCGGTGATGGCGCGGGCGGAGTCGACGGGCACGATGCGGTCGTAGAATTCGGGCTGGAACAGGCCCACATCCCACATCTCGGTCTCGGAGCGGATACCGGGGATGAAATCGCCGCGTTCGGAGACCACCGCGATGGTGCGCAGTTCCGGATTGTGTTTGCGCAGATAGCTGGCCGCGCCCCGGGTGGAGCCGGTGGTGCCGAGCCCGCCGATCAGATAGTCCACCCTGGTGATGCCGTCACGGGTGAGGTCGTCGTGGATCTCGCGCCCGGTGCCCTGATAGTGCGCCTCGATATTCTTCTCACTCGTGTACTGCGACGGATGATGGTACGCGCCAGGGGCTTTCGCCATCGTCGCCTCGATCACCGAGTACACGTCATTGGGCGCGGTCGGATCGGGGCACTCCGACAGTCCGGGTAGCTCCTCGATCTCGGTGCCGAACAGCCGCAGCAGCTCCCGCACCTCGTCGACCTTGATCCGATTGGTGACCGCCCGCAACCCCACCCCGTGCACGGCTCCGAGAATCCGCAGCGCCTTCGCGGTATTGCCGCTGGACGCCTCGATGAGGCTCTGTCCGCGCGCCACGATCTCGTCGAGTTCGTCGCGGATCATGCCCCACGCCACCCGGTCCTTCACCGACCCGAACGGGTTGCAGGATTCGAGTTTCGCGTACAGCTCGACATGCTCGAGCCCGTGTACGGCGGGGTCGAGCCGTAGCAGCGGCGTATCGCCGATGAGTTCGGTGATGTGGTCGTAGCGCATCACGCCTGCCTCGGTCCGACGGCCGCCACGGGTTCGTACTCCTCGTCCCGGCACACCCGGAAGCCGTCACCGCGCTGTACGACAGCGAGTTTCGGCGGCCTCGGATGCATGGACGCGTTCGCCGCCGAGAGATCCATGTGATAGGCCCCGGTGTTGGGGAAGACGATCACATCGCCCGGCCGCGGCCGCCGCGGCAGCCACACCTTGTGATTGGTGATGAGATCGCGCTCCAGGCACAGCCGTCCGGCCAGGAACACCCCGACCGGTGCGTCGCCGGGGTCGGTGTCCGGCAAGCCGCCGGGCAGCAGCACCGGATCCACCATCACCTCCTGATCGGCGGGAGTGACGGTGTCCCGGCTGACATCGAGATTCACCAGGGTCGTGTCCGCGGCCACATCCTTGACGAACTCCACCCGGGCCGCGGTGATTCCGGCATGATCGACCAGCGCCTTGCCCGGCTCCAACCAGATGTCGAGCAGATTCTCCGCCGCCAGTCGCGCCATCGCGCGTCCACCGTGCTGTTCGAGTTCCGCACCGAGCAGATCGGTGAGCATCCGGGTCGCGGGCACGGTATTGGCGTATTTGTGGAACACCGGCGTCCCGTGCACGGCACCGCCGTCGAGGTGGAAGCCGAAGGTGTTGCCGCCCCAGGTCAATGCCGCACCCCGCCCGAGCAGACCGGCTCGCAGCGCCACCACGTAGCGGTCGAAGGCGTCGGCGTCGGAGGTGAACACCTGCCGGAAGCCGCCGCCGATGTTCAGCACCGTCGGCACGAGGCCGCATTCGTAGGCGCGTTCGGTGAGCGCGAGGCAGGCTTCCACCGCTCGCACCCGTTCGGCGGGTTCTCCGGAGTCGATATGAAAGGCGAAGCCGCGGAACGCGATCCGGTCCCGATGCGCCGCCAGCAGCGCGAGCGCCTCCTCGGCCTGCCACAGCGGCACCCCGAACCGGCTGACCGGCGTCGCCGGGAAGCCGGATATGCGCAGCAGCAGCGGCACCGGGGCGTCGGCCAGCTCCGCCAGTCGCCGCACCTCCCACAGATTGTCGGCGTTGACCGTCACCCCGGTGCCCACCAGAGCACGCAGGAACGCTTCCCCCTTCGGCCCGGTCACCTCGATGCGATCCGTCGCGAATCCCGCGTCCACCGCACTCGCCAGCTCGGCCGCCGAGGCGACGTCGATGCCGATGCCCGCCCGTTCGGCGGTGCGGACGAAGGCCCGTGACTGATTCACCTTGTGCGCGTAGCAGATTCGGTACCCGGACACATGTTCGTCGAGCACGTCCCGGAAGTGTCCGAGGTTCTCGGCGAACACCTGCGGGAACACCAGATGCGCGGGCGAACCGAACCGTTCCAACGCGTCGGCCACCGCCCCGGGCGCGTCGATGAACGCGCGGACCAGCGGATGGATCTTGGGCGGCAGCGTCGGCGGTGTGGAAACCGTCATACGGCCGTTTCCGTCGTGGCCGGTGCCGGTGTCTCGACGGTGGGGTTGTAGCCGCTGTCGCGCAGCGCCTCGAAGGCCCGGTGCCGATTGCGCGGGCTGCGGAAGTCGGCGAGCACTCGCTTGGACACCAGGTCGATGTCGTGCACGGCGATTCCCATCGACTCCAGCGTGCCGGTGATGGTGCGCACACAATGCTGGCAGTTCATGTCCGGCACCCAGAATACCCGGTCCTCGGCGGTCAGCTCCGCATCGCCGGTCTCGGCGGCCGCGGTCGTCTCCGCGATGGTGAGCCGCGAGACGATGGCGCAGAACAGTTCGGTGAACCGGTCCACGACCGTCGGCAGGATGCTGTAGTGCTCGCCCTCGATCTGATGCGGCATGGCGGCCAGGCAGGCCGGACGGGTGCCGGGCGGCAGCAGCGCGTACTGGCGTGAGATGAGGTCGAGATCGTCGTGGTACTTCTCGATGGCAGCCGCCACGCTCAACCCCTCGACCGCGGTGGCGCGGCGCATGATCCGGTGGGCGTCGGCGATGGTGGCGTCCTTCATGGCGCGCAGCGTGGCCACCGTATCGGCGGAGTAGCGCACGGTGCCGTCGGGTTGCGCGGCCAGCGTCACCGCGATCATGCCGCGCCGATAGGTCGACGCCTGCTGCTCCCAGTACCACCGGGTAGCGACCGCCCCGTAGATGCCGGAATCGCGCATGCCGACCGCGAACTCCACGGGGGTCCGGTACGGCGTCCACCGGGCCAGCAGCGCATGCTGCGCCAGCGCCCGCCCGGTGGCCTCGATGCCGACCCGGAAGATGTCGATGGGGTCGTGATCGGTGGTGGTGCCGTCGAGCACCGCCCGGTCCCGCTCCGACAGTCGCGAGATCCGTTGCGCCAGAGCCTCTTCGGCGGCCAGGGCGTGCCACAGCGTCAGCACGGTCTCGCGCACGGCGATGGGCACGATGGGCCCCAGCCCCCCGGAGTGGTAGTGCCCGGTGTTCGGGATCCCGTCGCTGTCGGTCCACGCGATGCGATGCGTCGCCGAGGTGACCTGATCGGGACGGCACGGCTTCATGAACCGCCCCAGATACAGCCGCTGTGACAGCGTCAGATGCGAGCCGGGCTCGGAACGCATCGGCGCGCAGGTGTATTCGAGCCGCAGCCGCGGCGGCAACTCGGCGGTCGCGAACAGTCCGGGGCGGGCCAGTGTCGCCAGCACGCGGGAGGCCGCGCGGCGGTCGTAGCGGGGGTCGTGCCCGTTCATCGTCATCGGACCTCCGTGGCTATGGTGGCGACGCACTCGGTGAAGCGGTCGATTTCGTCGACGGTGGTGTAGACGTGCGCGCTGACGCGTACCGAATCCTCGTCCCGCCCGACGGTGTCGGCGGGGACGCAGTGCGCGCCGGTGCGGACCAGGAAACCGTACTCGCTCAACACGAATCCCAGATCGGTGGCGGAGATGCCGGGCAGTGTGAACGACACTGTGCCGTAACCGGTTTCGCATGGGGCGTGGGCGGGGCCGGGGAGGAACTCCAGATCGGGAATGGTGCGCAGGCCCGCGATCAGGCGCTGGGTGAGCGCCCGGTTGTGGGTGGCGATGGCGTCGAGCCCGAACCCGTCGAGCACGTCCAGCGCCGCGCCGAGGGCGAGGATGCCCGGAATATTGTGGGTGCCGCCCTCCAGCAGCCGCGGCATCGCCCCCGCACGCAGCTCGGTGTCACCGCGGGGTTCGGGATCGCCGAGCGACGGCGAAACGCCCAGCGCGACAGCGGAATTGCCGCCCGGCAGGAACGGGGTGAGTTCCGGATGGCGGCGGCGTCGGCAGTACAGCACCCCGGTACCCGGCGTGCCGAACATCTTGTGGGCGGAGAACACCGCGAAGTCGGCGTCCAGCTCGGTGACGTCGACCGGCAGATGCCCGCCGCTCTGGCTGCAGTCGAAGCACAGCGCGATGCCCGGGTCGATCCGCCCCCGCAGTTCCTCGAGCGTGGTCAGCGCCCCGAAGACGTGATGCAGATGCGCGACCGTGATGAGCCGGGTGCGCGGGGTGATCGCGGCGGCGAGATGGTCGATATCGGCCTCCCCGAGCGCGGTCACCCGATAGGGCACCAGCCGGATCTCCCGCCCGAAGGCGCGCAGCAGCTGCCGAACATGGTGCCACGGATACACATTCGAGCCGTGATCGCGCGGGCTGTACAGGATCTCGTCACCGTCGCGCAGGTTGGTCAGCGCCCAGGACAGCGCCACCGCGTTGAGCGCGGCCGTCGCCCCGCCGGTGAAGACCACCTCGTCGGGTTGGGCGCCCAGGAATCCCGCCATCCGTGCTCGCACCCGCTCCAACTCCCGGGTGAGCGTCGTGGCCCACGGGTAGGTGCCGCGCCCGGCGTTGGCGGTCTGCCGGGAGTGATACCGGTCGACGGCCTCGATGACCGGTCGCGGTTTCTGCGTGGTGGAGGCGCTGTCGAGGTAGACGGCGGTATCGTCGAGGGCGGGGAACAGCTCTCGCGCACCCGCCAGCGCGGTCTCCCGGGCGAGGTTCGGCCCGGCGGACGGAGTCGCTGATGACCGCACCGTGCCGCTCCCTCCGAGGAGTATGCGCTTCGACGACACCCACGATACGCAACTTTCAGGTTGGACTCGAAGGTTCTCGCGGGCAACCGCTTTCGCCGCGACCGTCTCGTTATGGCCGCCACGGCGCCGTTCAGCGCTCGGGGCCGCCCGGATTGCACAGCGCGTTCACGGTCTCCTGGTAGCCGACGGCCGGTCGCCACGGCTCCAGGTTCCAGCTCGGCTTGTCGGGGTTCACCAGTCGCGCCCACTCCCAGTGACACCGGAATTGGTCCCACATGCCGGGTGTGTCGGCGTCGGGGGACAGGGTGAGGATCTCCCGCCAGGCCCGGTCGGCTGCGGTCGGGAACCGGTCGGCGCGGCCCGCGTCGGTCGGGTAGACGAGCAGCCGGCGGCCGTCGACGGCGTCGGTCCATTCGGTGCGGTCGATGAGCGGCATCCCGGCGTACACGTCGGGCGGCAGCGTGGTCGGAGCGGCGATATCGGCGGGCGTGGGCGCGGCCAGCGCCTGGATGGGCGGGGCGGGCGGCTCGGAATGTGCTGCCGGTTCCAGCGAACCGATCACCACCGGCGCGGATTCCTGGGAAGCACCGCAACCCGAGAGGGCGAGCGCTGTCGCACCCGCGAGCACTACCCCCGAGAATATTGTGCGGCGCCGCATGGGCTCCTCCACTTCCTACACTGTTCCGCTGCGGAAACCGACGCTACCAGCGTTGAATCCGCCATCACTTTTGCGTCAACGCGCCCGGCCCCGATTCGGTTCCACTGGTGCTCTGGCCCAGACGGACCATACGATGTCACGCGCAGGGTGCCCTCCGCCACGAGCGCGGCGTCCCGCACCGAGGTATCCGGATGATTGCTCGACGTGTGAAGGCAGGAGATGTCACCGACTGTGAAATGTCTTGTCTGGGAAGTGGACAAGACCCTGTGGGACGGGGTGGTGAGCGATTCCACCAGTGGAGCGCTGCGCCCCGACGCGGTACGGGCCCTGCGCATACTGGGGGAGCGTGGCATCCTGCACGCGGTCGCCAGCCGCGGTGAATGGTCGTGGACCGACGCGGAACTGCGCCGCCACGGACTGCACGACCGCTTCGCGGTCATCGAGGTGGGGTGGGGCCGCAAGTCCGCCGCCATCGGCCGTATCGCCCAGACCCTCGGACTGCACCTGGACAATGTCGGCTATATCGACGCCGAACCGCTCGAACGCAGCGAGGTCGCCCACGCCCTGCCGCAGGTCCGCTGCTACGCGGCGCGGCATGTGGACGTGCTGTCCGCTCTCCAGGAGTTCCGCGCCCCGGCCGGCACCGCGCCGCCGCCCACCTCCCCGATGGGTTTCGCGCACGTTTTCGGCAGCTGACCGGGTGGCCGCCGCAACGGCGACCGGCGCGAACACGGAGTGGGTGCCCGGCGCGAGCGCCGGGTCATGTCCGGCGCGAGCGGCGGTTCATGGCCAGCGCGCGTGCCGAGACGTATTCGGCGTGGGGGCAGGGTGGCATCGGGTGCGCGCGTGCACGGCGTGCACGTTCAGGCGGGCGTCGATTCGGACTGCCCGCCGCCGCGGATCTCCACGATCGGCAGTACCAGCGCCGCCGGAGCCGACGCCGGGACCACCGGCTGCTTCGGTGCCACGGGTGCGATGCGCCGGTAGCCCTCGCCCTGCTCGGGGCGCGTGTCGGCCTCACCCTTGTTGGGCCACATGGCCGCCGCGCGTTCGGCCTGCGCGGTGATGGTGAGCGACGGGTTCACGCCCAGGTTCGCCGACACCGCCGCACCGTCCACCACACTCAGCGTCGGATAGCCGTACACCCGGTGGTAAGGGTCGATGACACCGTGGTCGGGATCCGCGCCGATGGCAGCACCGCCCAGGAAGTGCGCGGTGAGCGGGATATTGAACACCTCGCCCCAGGAGCCGCCGGCCACGCCGCCGATCTTGTCGGCCACCCGCCGCGTCACATCGTTGCCGACCGGGATCCAGGTCGGATTGGGTTCCCCGTGGCCCTGTTTCGAGGTCAGCTTGCGGCCGAACAGGCCGCGCTTGGTGTAGGTGGTGATGGAATTGTCGAGATGCTGCATCACCAGCGAGATGATGGTGCGCTCACTCCAGTTCTTCACGCTCAGGAACTGCACCAGCATCAGCGGATGCAACAGCACCGTCCACAGGAAGCGCAGCCAGCGCGGCACCCGGCCGCCGCCGTCCACCATGAGGGTCTGCAGCAGGCCCATGGCGTTGGAGCCCTTGCCGTAGCGCACCGGTTCGATATGGGTGTCGGGCGTGGGGTGGATGGATGAGGTGATGGCGACGCCGCGGGTGAAGTCGCGGTCGGGATTCACCGTGCGGGTGGCCGCGCCGACGATGGACTCGGAGTTGGTGCGGGTGAGCACGCCCAGCCGATCGGACAGGCCCGGCAGGACACCCTTGTCGCGCATGGCGAACAGCAGCTTCTGGGTGCCGCGCGTGCCCGCCGCCAGCACCACGTTGGCGGCGGTGTAGGTCTTGGGCTGCTTGCGCAGCAGCGCGCCCGTGCGGGTGGTGTCGACGTCCCAGGTGCCGTCCGGCAGCGGGCGCAGCGCCTTGACCGTGGTCATCGGGACGATCTGTGCCCCGGCCCGCTCCGCGAGATACAGGTAGTTCTTGACCAGGGTGTTCTTGGCGTTGTGGCGGCAGCCGGTCATGCACTCGCCGCATTCGATGCAGCCGGTGCGGTCCGGGCCGACGCCACCGAAGAACGGGTCGGCGACGGTTGTGCCCGGCTCGCCGAAGAAGACGCCCACCGGGGTCTGGACGAAGGTGTCGCCCACGCCCATATCGTCGGCGACCTGCTTGAACACCTCGTCGGCGGGGGTCAGGTGCGGGTTCTGCACCACGCCGAGCATCTTGCGCGCCTGCTCGTAGTAGGGCATGAGCTCGTCGCGCCAGTCGGTGATATCGCGCCACTGGGCGTCGGTGAAGAACGGCTCCGGCGGCACGTACAGGGTGTTGGCGTAGTTGAGCGATCCGCCGCCCACGCCCGCGCCCGCCAGGATCAGCACATTGCGCAGCGGGTGGATGCGCTGAATGCCGTAGCAGCCCAGCGCCGGTGCCCACAGGAACTTGCGGAGATCCCAACTGGTGTCGGGCAGTTCGTCGTCGGCGTAGCGTTGCCCGGCCTCCAGGATGCCGACCCGGTAGCCCTTCTCGACCAGGCGCAGCGCGGTGACGCTGCCACCGAATCCGGATCCGACGATGAGCACGTCGAAATCGATTTCGCGCTGGGACATGCGGAACTCCTCGGTGTCGGCGGTGACGCGCGTTACGCTAACGCGGACAGTTGCCACTGTCAATGAAGTCTGTCCTGACTCTATGCTGGGCCGGTGCCTCGCTACAGCCGAACCCAACTCGCCGATCTGAGCGGCATTCCGGCGCGCACCATCCGCTACTACCACTCGCTCGGTCTGCTGCCGAAACCCGGCCGGGCCGGGAAGGAAGTGGTCTACGGCGACGACCACCTGGAACGGCTGCGCGATATCGCCGCCATGCGGGCGCGCGGCCTGCGCCTCGACGCCATCCGCGAGGTGCTCGCCACCGACACCGTGGCCGCGGACTGGCGGACCCTGTTCGACCCGCGCCATTCGGTCTCCGCCGATCAGGTCGTGGACCTCTCCGACAAGGCGCTGTCGGATCTACTCGGCGACCGCCGTACCGAGATTCTCGACGACCTGATCGCCGCCAGCTACCTGGAACGACGCGAGGACGGCTGGCGGGTGCCGGATCTGCCCATGCTCAAGGGCGCGCTGATCCTCTACGACATCGGCACCGACATCACCCTCAGCGGCGCGCTGCGCAAACTCATCCGCGCGCATATCGCCGACCTGGCCGACGAGATGGCGCGCACCTTCCGCGACGCGGCCGCCACCAGCTACGGCGGCGAGGGCCTCGGCACCGACCTCATGCGCTTCCGCGACCGCTTCCGTGCGGCGGCGTGGGAGGTCGGCGGGGCGACTCTCGCCGACGAGATCGAGCGTGCGGTAAGGGAACTCGACGCGGAAGCGGAGCGCTGACCGCTCGCGTGCCACCAGACGAGCCTCCGTCGTCGGTCAGAGTCGGGTGAAGACGACGGGTTTGTCGTCGGCCTCGATCCTGTCGGTCGCGGGGAATTCCACGGTGATGCTCGGGTGGGTGGCGGCGAGCGCTTCGAGAGCGGCCCGGCTGTAGTGCCGCAGACAGGTGATGAAGGAGTCGTGGACGGTCGGCAGGATCGCCGACCACCGCGAGCCCAGACGGAACAGCATCACCGCGCCGACCACCGGCGGGAGGAACAGGTAGCGCAGCAGTAGCTTGCTCGGTTCCTCGGGGCGAATCCCGTCGATCACAAGGAATTTCGTGCCCACCCGAGTGGCTTCGCTGATCGCTCGCCCGGCCGCGCCGGGTGACAGGTGATGGAATCCAGCGGCGAGTACCACCACATCCACGCTGTTGTCGGGCGCGTCGATGGCGGTAGCGTCGATACACCGCACGGTGGCACGGGGATGAGTGCCGAGCGGCCCGGCCGCCATCGCGGCGACCAAGGCGGGGTCGAGGTCGGAGACGGTGACCAGTGCGCCGGGATGCAGGTCGAGGACTCGCTGGGAGAGCAGGCCGTGACCTGCACCGAGTTCCAGAATCCGGGGCTGTGCGATATCGGCCACCATGTCCGCCACCAGGCGAGCGTTGGCTTCGTGCGTGCCGTAGTGGGTGCCGATTTGCACGAGTGCGCCGATCACGGCCTGTTTGATCGAATCGGGGACGTCGGAGCGGTCGGTGTACTCCAGGTGAGCGGTTTGCAGCCAGCGGTCCGCCAAGCGCGCATTCGGCCCACCTCGAGGCATGGAGTCGATATCGGTTGAGATGCGCTGCGTGGCCACTTATTTCCCTTCAAGGCCGAAGTAGTCCCCCATGATCTACCACACAGCAAGCGGGGGAAGAACCGCGCAGCGCTCCATTCCGGGAGGGCGTTCTCGCCTCGCCCCGGGTGCCGCAGTGCGCCAGAATGGCTGTGCCCCAACACGCTAACCTGAGCAAGGACTGCAATGCCCGAAACTTCGACCGCCGCTGATCTGCCCCGCTACCCGGGGCGCAGGTCGCCGCGCTGCCCGTTCGATCCTGCCGCCGAGATCAGCGACCTCGCCGCGGCCGCACCGATATCCACGGTGCGGATCTGGGACGGGAAGACGCCGCATCTGGTCACCGGGCATGCCGAGGTCCGCGCGCTGCTCACCGACGAGCGTGTCAGCTGCGACAACCACCGGCCGGAGTACCCGCACATCACCGAAGGCATGGCGGCGGTGATGCAGGCCAGCCCGTATACGATGTTCAACACCGACGGCACCGAGCACGCACGCTTTCGGCGGATGTGGGCCAAACCGTTCACGCCCAAACGGCTCGATGCGATCCGCCCGCTGATCCAGAAGCATGTGGACGCCACGGTGGACGCGATGCTGGCGCAAGGCAATTCGGCTGATCTGGTCACCGCGCTCGCGCTGCCGGTGCCGTCGCTGCTGATCTGTGAGCTGCTCGGCGTCCCCTACGCCGATCACGACTTCTTCCAGCACCACACCACGGTCGGGTTCTCCGGCCACGCGTCCGCTGAGGACCAGCAGGCGAGCACGGTGCAGATGCTGACGTTCCTCACCGGGCTGATCGAAACCTATACGCGTGAGCCGGGTGACGGGCTGCTGTCGGACCTGGCCGAGTATGTGCGCGACGGCGAACTCCAGACGTGGGAGGCCGCGTTCCAGGCGGTCGGATTCCTCGCGGCCGGACACGAGACGACCGCGAACATGATCGGGCTCAGCGTCATCGCCCTGCTGGAACGTCCCGACGACTTGGCGGTCATCCGGGACACCGACGACCCGGCAGTGCTCGAACGGGCCGTGGACGAGCTGATCCGCTACATGAGCGTCGTGGACACCGGGTTGCGCCGAATCGCGGTGGAGGACATCGAGATCGGCGGCCGGACGATCCGTGCGGGCGACCCGATCGTGTTCGACCTGGCCACCGCGAACCGGGATACGCGGGTCTTCGCCGACCCCGACCGGCTCGATATCCGGCGCGCGAACGCGGGCGCGCATGTCGCGTTCGGGGCGGGCCGTCACCAGTGCATCGGTTTGCAGCTGACCCGCATCGAACTGGGGATCACGTTGCAGACGCTGTTCCGGCGGCTGCCGGGATTGCGGTTGACGACACCGGTCTCGGAGGTCGCGTTCAAATACGACGCGCTGGTTTACGGCGTCGCAGCGCTGCCCGTGGAGTGGTGAACGCGCCACCGGCCGGGGTGCGCGGTAGCTGACGCCGGGCACGGTCGACGCACAGGCCCGGCAGGGCGTCAGTCCTCGGACCGCACGAACACAGTCATTTTCCAGCCCTGTGTCGGGAAGTCCTGCCCGCAGGAGATGATCTCGTGCTCCTTGTATTCGCGGGTTTCGGGGACACGCATCACGACACGGCTGGACGTGAACGATTCCTCGGTCAGCCCCTCGATCACCAGCAACCTGCTGAAATCGGGGTTGGTTCCGCACCGGGCCAGGATTTCTTCGACGCGCCCCTGGGGCACCATGCCCGCCGCCATCGTCCGGAACGACAGGGCCAGCCCGCCCGCGACGGTGGCCCACGAATCCCCGAAGACCTCCCTGGCGGCGGGGTTGGTCACCACTTCTTCCAGCAGGTTGACCGGGCGCCCGCCGGGTGCGGCGGGACGCAGGAACGGCGCGTACTCCAACATCCTGGCGTTGCAGGCGAGGATATCCAGCGCGGGAAAGGAGTTGTACAGCGCTGGCTGCCGCTGGGATTCGAGCTGTATCTGGTCGGCGCGGGTGAGCTGCTGCGAAGTGCTCCCCGCCTCGTAGGTATACAAGCCCTGCAGCAGCAGCCACGGGATACGTGGGATGAGCATCTTCGGGATGCCCAGTGTCGTCACGACTTTCACGATGAGACTGTTCGGGATGCCGCGGTCTCCACGCTCGTATTTCCTGAGTGTTTCCTCGCTGATGGCCAGGGCGTCGGCGAGCTGCTTTCGGGTGAAGCCGCGAGCCATGCGGAACCCCATCAGCCCCTCACGAAGGTTACGGTTCGCTTCGTTGGGGGCGGTGATGGGGTCCAGCCCCAGGTATAGGTCACGGTCGGGTTGTCTTCTAGCCATTGATCAACTTCCATACGAAGGTGTTGCGGGCCGACGGTTCTGGGTCGTGGCCGGTCGCGAGGACCGGACCGACCAGCTGGGCTTCGGTGACGTCCTCGACCGGCAGGATTCCCGAGGCATGGGTGGTGACGACCATGGTGCGGGTCGAGTGCGCGGCTGAGTTATCCGCTGCCGTACGGTACCGGCCAGCGGCCCGAGCCCAGTTCGCGCGAGATGGTGCGGGCGGTGGTGCGCACCGCGTCGACGACGGTCTCGGGGGCGGGCCAGTCGGCGGTGGGCAGTACCACGCCGACCGCGCCGACGACCGCGCCGGTGTTGTCGAAAATCGCTCCGGCGATACAGGATTCGCCGAGCACGGCCTCGTCGCGCTCGAGGGCGATGCCGGAGTGGGCCACCGGGCGCAGATGTTCGGCGAGGTCGTCGGCGGCGGTGATGGTGTCGCCGGTCATGCTGCGCAGGGTGCCGGTTTCGGTGCGCGGCAGGAAGGCCAGGATGGCCTTGCCCAGCGCGCTGGCGTGGGCGGGGATCTCGATGCCGAGCTCGGGCATCTGACGGCTGCCGTCCGGGCTGGGTTCGTGGTGGATGATCACCACGTCGTCGCCGAAGAGCACGCCGACGCGGACCGCGCGGCCGGTGCGCTGGGCGAGGTCGTGCGCCCAGGTGAGGGCGCGGGCGCGCAGCTCGAGGGTGTCGAGGTAGACATTGCCCAGGCGCAGCACCGCGGGGCCGAGTTGGTAGCGGCCGCCGCCGTGCTCCTGCACGACCACGCCGTGCGCGGTCAGGGTGCGCACGATGCCGTGCACGGTGGTCGCGGCCAGTCCCAGCTCGGCGGCCAACTCGGACAGCGTCATCCGCCGCGCGCCCTGGAGGGCGAACAGGATGCGGACGGCACGGTCGACGGACTGGATCATGCGGTCACCTTTCGCGGGCCCTTGTGACCCGAGCCACAACACCGTACTCTACGAACTCTATTCGACATTATCGAATGGTGTTCGACATATCTGGAGTACCTCATGGATGGACTGCGGACACCGCAGCGTCTCGCGGCGGAAGTGCTCGGCACGGCATTCCTCGTCTTCATCGGCGTCGGGTCGGTCCCGGCGACACTCATCGTCAACGGCGACGCGCCGTTCACCATGGCAGACCTGGGCATGATCTCGTTGGCGTTCGGCACGGTCGTGGTCGCGACCGTCTACGCCTTCGGGCATGTGTCAGGTAATCACATCAACCCGGCGGTCACCCTCGCCCTCGCGGTGTCCGGACAGTTCCCGTGGCGGCAGGTCCCCGCCTACCTCGCCGCGCAGCTGGTCGGCGCGGTGCTCGGTGCGCTGGCCATCCTCGGCACCCTCGGCGACCGTGCCAGCGAAGTGGGGCTCGGCATCGCCGCCTACGGCACGGATGTGGGTGCGGGACAGGCGTTCATCGCCGAATTCGTCGGCACCTTCATCCTGGTGCTGACCGTCCTGCTGGTCGTACACCGCGCCGCCGCACCGGGATTCGCGGGTGTGGCGATCGGGCTGGTGGTCTTCGCCGCCATCATCCCGGTGGCACCCGCCACGGGCGCGTCCATCAATCCCGCCCGCACCCTCGGGCCGATGCTGGTGCAGCAGCTGTGGGGTGGCGAGGTGCACTGGGGCCAGGCCCCGGTCTACCTGGCGGCCGAATTCCTCGCCGGGGTGGCCGCGGCCGCCACCGCCTATGCCCTCACCCGTACCTCGCGCACTCTCGGCGCGACCGCCGAACCGGTCGATTCGACCGTCCGATAGGAGATCTCGTGAAGAAGCTCATCAACGATCCCGCCGATGTGGTCGACGATGCACTGGCCGGTATGGCGGCCGCGCATCCGGAGCTGCGCATCGACGAGAAGAACCGCGTGATCCTGCGCGCCGACGCCCCGACCCCCGGCAAGGTGGGCCTGGTGTCGGGCGGCGGCTCCGGTCACGAACCGCTGCACGGCGGCTTCGTCGGCCGCGGCATGCTCGACGCCGCGTGCGCCGGTGAGGTTTTCACCTCCCCGGTGCCCGACCGCATCCTGGCCGCCACCACCGCCGTGGATGCGGGTGCCGGCGTGCTGCACATCGTGAAGAACTACACCGGCGACGTCATGAACTTCGAGATGGCCGCCGAACTGGCGGCGGCCGAATCCGGTACCGAGGTGGTGTCGGTGGTCGTCGACGACGATGTGGCCGTGCGCGACAGCCTCTACACCGCCGGGCGGCGCGGCGTCGGCGGCACCCTGGTGGTGGAGAAGCTCGCGGGCGCGGCCGCCGAGGCGGGCCGGCCGCTGCCCGAGGTGGCCGCCGTGGCTCGCCGCGCCAATACCGAAACCCGCAGCATGGGTGTGGCATTGACCTCGTGCACGGTGCCCGCCGCCGGTCGGCCCACCTTCGAACTGGGCGAGGCGGAGATGGAACTGGGCATCGGCATCCACGGCGAACCCGGACGGCGACGGCTGCCGCTGGCGTCCGCCCGGGAGATCGCCGAGCTGCTGGTCGAACCCCTGCTGTCGGATCTGCCGTATCGGTCCGGCGACCGGGTGATTTGTTTCGTCAACGGGATGGGCGGCACGCCGCTGCTCGAGCTGTACGTGATGTACGGCGAGGTCGCGCGGGTGCTGCGGGCACACGGCGTCGAGGTGGTCCGGTCACTGGTCGGCCCGTACGTCACCAGTCTGGACATGGCGGGATGTTCGGTGACGGTGACCCGGGTCGACGACGAACTGTTGGAGCTATGGGACGCGCCGGTGCGGACACCGGCCCTGAACTGGGGAGTGTGACACCGTGACAAGTATCGACGTACAGCGCTGGATGCGGGAATTCGCCACGCTGATCGACGAGCACGCCGATGAGCTCACCGCTCTCGACGCCGCCATCGGCGACGCCGACCACGGCAGCAACATGCAACGCGGCGCACGCGCGATCGCGGCCGAATTCGATTCCGCCGCTCCCGATTCCGCTGCCGCCGCGATCAAACAGGCGGGTATGGTGCTGGTCCGCTCGGTCGGCGGGGCCAGCGGGCCGCTGTACGGCACCTTCCTGCTGCGGATGGCCGCGACCACCACCGGCGAACTCGACGCCGACACCTTCGGCAAGGCCGTGCGCGCCGGTATCGACGGTGTGGTGGCGCGCGGCAAGGCCCAGGCCGGGGACAAGACCATGTACGACGCCCTGGCTCCGGCCGCCGACGCCTTCGATCGCGGCCTGGCCGCCGGAGCGGACTTCGCGGCCGCCTTG
>NZ_JASCXP010000049.1:0-26546 GCF_030010695.1 Nocardia sp. CC201C | reverse complement strand
GGGCGGCGCTTTATCTAAATTGTGGCCCGCGGCGTTTCCACCGCCGACACCTCGGTGCTGGACGCGGAAATCGTGGTGGACCAACACCATCCGAGCCTGTTCGACCATCCGCTGGACCACATTCCGGGTGCGGTGATCTTCGAGGCGTTCCGGCAGACCGCGGTGGTGGCCGCGCACGAACTCTTCGGCCTCTCCCCGCAGCGCCTGGTGCTCACCACCGTGCGCGCCACCTTCCTGCGCTTCGGCGAGCTCGAACTGGCCACCCGCACCCGCGCGCAACCGTTGCCGGTCACCGGCGATCACACCGTGGAGTTCAGCATCGAGATGGTGCAGGGCGATGCCGTGATCACCGAGGGGTTGGTGGCGCTGCGGCGGCCGGGCCGCGCGCCGATGCCGGGGGTGCGCGCATGAGCATGGTGTATCTCGACTTCGGGGGCGTGCTCTCGCCGCCCATCGTGGAGCTGTTCGAGGCGTACGAACGCAAGACCGGCATCGCCCCGGCGGCGCTGCGATGGGCCATGGCTCGCGTGGCCGCCGACCTGGGCGTGGCGCCGCTGGCCCCGATCGAACTGGCCATGCTGCCGGAGACCGAGTGGGTGGATCGCCTGCACGCCGCCCTGCGCGAGCGCGATCCCGCCATCGACCTCTCCCGCAGCGAACGCGAGTTCGGCGCGCAGTGGTTCGCCGGTCACGAGGTGAATCCGCTTGTGCGGCAACTGGTGTTCGACCTGCGTGCGCGTGGTCACCGGGTCGGCATCCTCACCAACAATGTGGTCGAGTGGGAGCCGGTCTGGCGGCGCATGGTCGATCTCGACGACGCGGTCGACCACATCGTGGACTCGTGCCGGGTCGGGGTGCGCAAACCGGATCCCGCCATCTTCGACCTCGCGCGGGAACGCGCCGGGATGCCCGCCGACGAGTGCGTGCTGGTGGACGATCTCGCCGAGAACTGCGCCGCCGCCATCGCGGCGGGCTGGCGCGCGGTGCGCTTCGTCGACGCGGCGCAGGCGATCGCGGAGCTGAACGCCCGGCTCGATGAGCGGTCGCCGCTGTCCGCCGCGGTCACGGGGGAGCGGGCATGACCGAGTCGATGGTAAAACCAGATGTCGCGCAGCGCCTTCCGGTGGAGCGGCGGGGCCTGCTGCTGGCCGCGGTGTTGGTGGCCGTGCTGGTGGTGCCCACCGGAGTCTCCGGCACCGGTGTCGCGCTGCCCCGCATCGCCGAGGATCTCGGCAATGCCCCCGCCCAGTTGCAGTGGGTGGTGAACGGTTTCAATCTCACCTTCGCGGCCTTCAGCCTGGTGGCCGGATCGCTCGCCGACCATCTCGGCCTGCGCCGCGGTTTTCTGGTCGGCTCGGCCCTGTTCTTCCTGGCCTCGGTGGTGAGCGCGGTGGCCCCGACCATCCTGGTGCTCGATATCGCCCGCGCGCTGGCCGGGGTCGGCGCGGCCACCATCTTCGCCTGCGGCGGCGCGCTGCTGTCGTCGACATTCGACGGAGCGGAGCGGACCCGGGTGTTCGCGCTGTTCGGCACGGTGGCCGGGGTGGGGCTCGGCTTCGGGCCGTCGATTTCCGCGGCGGCCATCGGGCTGGTCGGTTGGCCGGGCATGTTCGCGGTGAACGCGCTGCTGATCCTGCTGGCCTTCGGGTTGGCGGCGGTCTGCGGCATTCGCGACGTGGCGCACGCCGAGCGGCCGCGCATCGACTATCGGGGTGCGGCGCTGTTCGCCTCCGGTCTGGCGCTGGTGATCGCGGGCATCGTGCAGTCCAACACCTGGGGCTGGGCCGGGCCGGGCACCCTCGTGCTGCTGGTCGCCGGTGCGCTCGTGCTGGCGGGATTCGCCGCGGCGCAACGGCGTACGGCCAATCCGCTGCTGGATCTGTCCCTGCTGCGCAACCCCACCCTGGTCGGACTGCTGCTGGTGCCGGTGGCGGGTGCGGTCGGTTTCGTGGCGCTGCTGACCTACTTCCCGACCTTCCTGACCGTGGTCTGGGATATGCCGACCACCACCGTCGGCGCGGTCATGCTGATTATGACGGTGCCGGTGGTCGTCGCCCCGATCATCGCCGGACGCCTTGCCCACCAGGGCGTTTCACCACGGGTGATCCTGACGGTGAGTGTCGCGCTGTACGTGCTGGGCGCGGCCTGGCTGACCGTGGTCGGCGTGGATCGGAACATCGCGCTCATCGTCGGCCCGCTGGTGCTGCTCGGGGCGGGATTCGGACTGGGGGTGGGCCTCGTCGACGGCCAGGCCATCGGTTCGGTGCCGCCCGCCCGGGCGGGCATGGTGTCGGGTCTGGTCTCCACGGTGCGGCTCGGCAGCGAGGCCGTGGTGGTGGCCGTGTACGGCTCGGTGCTGGCCACCGTGGTCGGCGGCCGGGTGCGTGAACTGCTGCCCGACACACTCGGTCCGGCGGTCGTCGACCAGGCCGCCGCCGCCACCGCCGCCGGCGATCTGTCCGCCGTCGATCCCGCCGTGGACACCGCCGTGCTGGCCTCGGCCTACAACGGCGCCATCCACCCCGTGCTGTGGGTGCTGGCGGCGCTCTCCCTGCTGTTCGTCCTACTGGTCGCGGTGCTGCTGCGACCCGAATCCGAGGACCCGCGATGACTCTCAGCCTGCCCGACACCCGCATCCGCGTCACCGACATCCCCCACCTGGACACCCCCGAGCCGTTCGTGCGGCGACTGCCGGACGAACCGGACGGCTTCGACCGCATCGAACTGCCCAGCGGCCACACCGCCGTCTGCCTGAGCGGCTACCACGATGTGCGAACCCTGTTGCTGGACAGCACATCCAGCCGCGAACTGTGCAATGTGGACGGCGGTCCGTCCTTCATGCCGACCAACTGGGCTCCGGAGGTGCTGATCAATCTGGACGCACCCGTGCACGGGGTGGTGCGTCGCTTCGTCTCGCACGAATTCAGCGCCCGCGCGCTGTCCGCCTGGGAACCGACGGTGGCCAGGTTCACCGCCGCGGCCTTCGACCGACTCACCGCCGCGGCCGATCCCGACCTGGTCCGCGATGTGTTCCGCGTCGTTCCGGCGCAGACCGCCCTGGCGCTGCTCGGCGTTCCGCTCGAACACGCCGCCTGGATGAACGAGCGCGGTCGCATCGTGCAGTACGCCGATCGCGACGATATCGCCGGTATCGAGACGGCGTGGATCGAACTGTGGAGCTGGGTCGGTCGCCTACTCGCCGACGACAGCCTGCACGACGACACCGGCCTGCTGGCCGTCTACAAGCGCCGCGCGGCCGAACCGGAGTTCGCCGCCGTGGACACCGGGCTGTTGCAGGGCACGGTGATGGGCATCGTGCTGGGCGGCGACAACAATATCGCCACCATGCTCGCCAAGACCGCCTACGCCGCGTTGGCGCATCCGCCGCTGTACCGGCGGGTCGCCGCCGATCCGGTGCGTTACGTGCCGCGCCTGGTGGACGAGATCCTGCGCCTGATGCCGCTCGGCACCCCGGGCGCGTTCCCGCGCATGCTGACCAATCCGCTGGTCACCGCCACGGGCGCGCTGCCGGCGGGCAGCATCGTCTACCCGTGGGTCACGGCCGCCAACCGTGACCCGGAGGTGTTCCCCGACCCGCTGGTCATCGACCTGGAGCGACCCGCGCGCCAGCACCTGCAATACGGGTACGGCATGCACCGCTGCATGGGGTCGGCGCTGTCGCAAATGGAACTGATCGCGGTGCTGACCGAGCTGTTCCGGCGCTGTCCCGATGCCGAACTCGCCGTCGATCCCGCGGCGGTGCCGTGGGATTTCGGGATCGGACTGCGGCGGCCCGCGGCCCTGCCGATCCGGCCCCGGTAGCCGATCGACGTGACGGATGTGACCGACAGGAAGGAGCCGAGGATGACGCAGCACTGTGAGGTGGCCGTGGTCGGCGGCGGCCCGGTGGGCATGCTGGTGGCCGGGGAGCTCGCGCTGCACGGTGTTTCGGTCGTGGTGCTGGAGACCCGCACCGAGGTGAGCGAGCAGCCCAAGGCGGGCACCTATCACGCGCGGGCCATTCAGACCCTGGCGCGGCGCGGCATCCTGCGCTTCCCGCGAGTGGACGCCGACTACCGGGACATCGTGCGGGAGCCCTTCCAGTTCGCCGGATATCCGTGGCTCACGCTGCGCACCCGGGCCATCGAGGGCCCGGTCATGATCGGGCTCGCCCAGGCCGACCTGGAGCGGGCGCTGGGAGAGCGCGCGGCGAATCTGGGCGCGCTCATCCGGCGCGGTCACACCGTCACCGCGGTCCGGCAGGATTCCGGCCGCGCCACGCTCTCCGTTCGTGAGGGGACGGAGAGCTACACGCTCACAGCGGATTACGCGATCGGCTGCGACGGCCCACGCGGTATCGTCCGGGAATCCGGGGACTTCCCCACGGTGGAGTATCCGCCCACCCTGCGCGCCATGCTCGGCATGGCGCGGCTGCCCCATCCGGAGCAGCTACGGCCGGGCTGGCAGCCCACCCCGCGCGGGTGGACACTGTTGAACCTGAATCGATTCGGTTCCAGCCGCATCATCACCTTCGAATTCGACGGGCCGGAACCCGATCGGCGGCGGCCGATCACGGCGGCGGAGTTCGCGGCGGCGGTCGAGCGCATCACCGGTCGGCCGGTGGAATTGCGGGATCTGGAGTACACCAGCAGATTCAGCGACTTCACCCGCCTGGTCACCGACTACCGGGACGGGCGGCTGTTCGTGGCCGGAGATGCCGCCCACGTGCACTACCCGCTGGGTGGGCAAGGGCTCAACACCGGTTTGCAGGATGCGGTGAATCTGGGCTGGAAGCTGGTCTCGGTACTGCGTGGCGGCGCGAATCCCGCGATGCTGGACAGCTATTCGACCGAACGGCAGCCGGTGGCGGCGCGGCTGGTGGAGAACACGCGCGTGCAGGCGATGCTCATGAATCCCGCACCCGACCATGATCCGCTGCGCGGATTCGTGCGGGAACTGCTCAGCAATCCGGACGCCCACGACCGGCTCGCCGACACCGTCAACGGTGAATCGGTGAGCTATCCGGGAGCGCCCGACGACGGCGCGTGGGCGGGTGAGTTCTTCCCGAACCTCACCGTCGAGGTGCCGGGCGCGGGCGCGCGCACCATCGGCGATCTGCTCACGGCCGGACGCGCGGTGCTGCTGACCGCCGAACCGGCCGTCGACCGCGCCGTGCCGATCCACCCGCTCGTCGACGTGGTCGCGGTGGACCGGTTGCCGGAGGGCATACCGCCGGTCGTGCTCATCCGCCCGGACGGCTATGTCGCCTGGTCCGGCGACGGTGTCCGCGATACCGGCGGTGCGCTGCGCCCCGGTTTCGCCGCCGCGCTCGCCTTCTGGTTCGGCACCGCGACGGCCGGGGATCCGGTGGGCTCGGGCGGGATCCGAGGTGAGTTTGCTGGCTGATCTCTGGACTGCGGACCCTGCGCATGTTCGTTACCATCGGCAACCATGGAGGGCCGGGGGTATCGCGGTGGGTGATGGTGAGTGGCTGGTCATCGAGACACTGTCGGATGCCCCGACAGTGGTTGCCGCTGGTTCGCGTGCGCGCAAATGGCGGCCGCTGAGCAATGTGTTCCGGGGCAGCTCGCTGGCCATGGTGCACAAACTGGTGGGCGTCGTGGTCGACAATCTCAAGGATTCACAGACGCTGGTCGATCTGACCCCCGGTACCCGGCTCGCCTACGCCCGGCCGATTCTCGGCCCCGGTCGCCAGGTGCACGCGGTCATGGTGTGGCTGGGCAGCCGCGATGAGAACCCGCCACCGCCGCCCGGTGCGCTCGGCTGGACCTGGGATGTGACCGACCCCGGCCGACCGCGGGCGGTGCCCCATCCCGGCACGGCGGCGTTCTACGGATTCCCGGACGCGAGCGAACCGTCCATCACCGAGGTGCTGTCCACCCTGATCGGGCTGCCCGAGATCGCCGGGGCGCTGGCCGCCATCGATACCGCGGCCGCCGATGCCACCGGAACGGGGGAGTGGCTCATGCGTCGACCGGACGGCCGAATCATGAAAGTGCGGTATGCCTTTCGCGGTGCTCATCGGGAGGGACGGCTGCTGCTGCACGGAATCAGCCAGGAGTTGCCGGACCAACCGCCCACACCGGCGGAGCTGTTGAGCGCCGACGTGCTGGCGGCGGTGGCGGCGGACGCCCGCCCCGCGCTGGTGCACACCGCCTCGGGGCGGGTGCGGGCCTGGCTCACCGCCCCAGCGGATTTCCTGCCCGCGGCGGTGGTGCGCGGCGAGGCATCCGCACCCGCCGGACCCTCGATACTGTTGCCCGGACTGCCCGAATCGACTGCGCTGCGGGTGATCCCACCGCCGTAGTCCCGAATCGACGGGGAGGCACCATGGCCCGTGTTCGCACACCCCGCCTGGGTGTCATCTGCGCCGGTATCGCGCTGGAAAGCTACGACTGGGTGCTGTACGCACTGCTGGTGGCCTACTTCGCGCCGGTCTTCTTCGCCGGTGACCTGCGGCGGTCGCTGCTCTTCGGATTCGGTGTGTTCGCCGCTGGATTCGTGGCGCGCCCGCTCGGCGGTGTGCTGCTGGGCCGGTTGGCGGATCGTCGCGGGCGGCGGATCGCCATGCTGGTCTGCGTCGCGGGCGCCGGGACGGCCGCGTACGGCATGGCGCTGACACCCGGGACGGCGGTGATCGGTCCCGCCGCACCCGTGCTGGTGCTGGTGTGGCGGCTGCTGCTCGGGCTGACCCAGGGCGGTGAACTGCCGGTGGCGCAGACCTATCTCTACGAGTGCGCGCCGCCCGCCCGGACCGGCCTGTTCACCAGCATGTTCTACGTCTTCGCCGCCGCGGGCAAGCTGGCCGCGAGTGTGCTCGCGGCCGTGCTGGTATCGGTTCTGGGCAGGCAGGCGCTGCTGGACGGCTGGTGGCGGTTGCCGTTCCTGCTGGGCGGGATCGCGGCCACCGCGTTCTTCCTGCTGCGGCTGCGGCTCCCGGACACCCGGGCGGCGTGGGAACCCGAGCCCCGGCCGGTGCGCGATCGGCGTGCGCTGCTGGGCCCGATGGCCGTGGTAGCGGGGCTGACGGTCGGCGTCACCTCCGCGTACTACCTGTGGACCGCCGCGCCCACCGCCTACGCCCTGACCGTGCTGGGCCTGGACGACGACGGGGTGCTGTGGGCCGGTGTCGGCGCGACCGTGGTCTTCGCGCTGGCCCTGCCCGCGTTCGGTCTGCTCGGCGACCGGATCGGCGTGCGGCGCACGCTCTTCGGCGGCACCCTCGCCATGGCCGCCGCGACCATTCCGCTGCACCTGCTGCTGGAGCACGCCACCCCGGTGACCTACTGGGCGGTCATCCTCATCGCCACCGTGCTGCTGGCCTGCCTGTGCGCCACCCTGCCCGCCAGCATGTCGGCGCTGTTCCCCGCCCGGCACCGCGCGCTCGGCCAGGCGTTGCCCTATGGCATCACCGTCGCCGTATTCGGCGGCACCACACCGTTCTTCGAGCAGATGACCGCCACCTCCGACCTGGTACTTCCCGCCTACGTGGTGGTATTGCTGCTGGTGAGCGCCTGGACCAATCTGGCGTCCGCGCGGCGAGACCAGCAGGCACGGGGTTCCGTTGCTGAAAGTTTGCCGATAGTGTGGTCAAGGTGAACGTGACACGAGAGGCGCTGCGCGCCGCCAGAGCCAGATACACCGCGGCCGTCCACGAGTACGCCGCCGCGGGGCAGGATCGTCTGGAACTGTTCTCCAATGCCGTTGCCGCAGGGTGGGATTCCCTGGAAGCCGCCACCGAACTCGGCATTCCCGGTCTGTTCACCCCGGATGGTACCGATGTGTCCCCGCCAGGCACGGATACGCCCGGCTCACCCGCCCGCGATTTGCTGTGAGTGGGCGGGCGCCCGGATATGCCGGGCGCCCGCGGTATTCGACGTGGTCAGGCCGCCAGCGCCGGCCGCGGTGTGCGGTCCGCCGCCGTGGGCCATCGGGGATGGTCGGCGTCGATGACATAGGGGTGGGTGTGCCGGTAGTGCCGATCGCTCACGCGCACGGCGTCGGCGAGGCGGGCCGGGTCGATGCTGCCGACCTCGTGCAGGTGGGTGATCACCTCCGGGTCGTGGCGCGGCCACATCCGCGCGGCCACCGCGATGCCCGCGAGCGCGAGGACGCCGAGGGCGGTCCAGGTGGGGGTGAAACCGGCGGCGGTGGTGAGCCATCCGGCGATGGGGTATGTGATCAGCCAGGCCAGGTGCGAGAGCGAGAACTGGGCGGCGAAGAGGGCGGGGCGGTCCGCCGGTCGCGAGGAGCGCCGCAGGACCTGACCGGTGGGGGTCAGAACGGCGGCGGTGCCCGCGCCGACGACGGCCCAGATCATGGCGGCCGCGGTCCAGCGCCATCCGCCCGTGCCCGCCAGGGAAAGCGCGACGGCGGCGGCGAGCGCCGTGGCCAGGGTGGCGGCGCCGGTCAGCATGACCGGCCGTGCGCCGAGGCGGTCGAGTACGCGCGGCAGTGCCAGTGCGACGAGCATGGTGCCGAAACCATTGGCGGCCAGCAGCAGTGCCACGCCGGACTGGGTGCCGCCGAGGGTGTCGCGCACGTAGTTGACGGTATTGATCATGATCATCGACCCGGCGGCGGCCACCACCAGATTCAGGCCGAGTAGCCCGCGCAGCCGGGGCGTCGCGGCGAATATCCGCATCCCGACCGCGATCCGGTCGGCGAAGCCGCCCGAGGTCGCCCCGGTGGCGTTCGGAACGCGGGTGCCGAGCACCAGGGCGGCCGAGACGGCGAAACCGATGGCGGTGCCGACGAACAGCCAGTGGTAGCTGATCACGGCCAGGGCCGCGGCGGCGAGTGCGGGGCTCAGCAGCGTCTCCATGGTGGCGGCCAACTGGGCGGCGGACAGTGCGCGGGTGTACTCGCGCTCGTCGGGCAGGATGTCGGGAATGATCGCCTGATAGGTCGGAGTGAAGGCGGCCGAAGCGGTGTGGAGCACCGCGATCAGCGCGTAGATCTGCCAGACCTGATCGATGAACGGCAGGGCCAGCACCACCGCGGCGCGAACGGCGTTGAGCGACACCAGGAACGCGCGGCGCGGGAACCGGTCGGCATAGGCGGCGACGATCGGCGCGACCGTCACGTAGACGAGCATCTTGATGGTCAGTGCGGTGCCGAGTACGGCGGCGGCGTCACCACCGGCGAACTCGTAGGCGAGCAATCCCAGTGCGACGGTGGTCAGTCCGGTGCCGAACAGCGCGGACAGCTGCGCGACGAAGAGTCGGAGATAGTCGTGATGGGCGAACAGGGTGGCGGTCGAAGGCGTGGTACGCATCGGGGCACTTCCTGGGAGTGGGCTGGGGTGGCGGTTCGCGGGCATGGGGACATCGGCACTCGCACATGGCGGTCTCCTCTCGGGTGGTCGTCGCGAGACCGGAAATGTATACCCCATGGGGGTATGTGGCAAGCGAGGGTACGGTGACGTCGGCTACTCTGCACTGCCGTGCGAACGATCAAAGCTGGCGTAATCGCCGCGGCGCTCGCCGCGGCCACCATGACCGCGACCGGTACGGCGGGAGCCGACGAACCCGCGCCCGGAGGTGGCGACGAGACGATATCCGTCGACATCACCCTGCTCGGCTGCTCCATCGGCGCCGGTCTGGGTACGGACCTGGCGCTGGCCCTCGCCGCCGGGCAGGGGTCGAGCGCGACGGTCGACTCCGGGCTGGTGGCGCGGCTGCGCGCCGCGGGATGTCTGCCCTGGCGGTGATCGACTAGCGGGACCGGGCGTCGAGCGCCGCGGCGATGCGGCGGAGAGCGGCGTCGGTGGTCATCCGCCAGTGCGTGGTGGACACCGGGAGGTTGTGGATCGCCCCGGTGACCGCCGCCCGCCACGTCGCCGCGCCGCTGGTTCCGGTCGGATCGTCCAGCGCGGCGGTGAAGTAGACGACATCACCGGCGAAGGGGCGCGGACGATAGGCCGCGACCAGGGCCGCCGAGTCGAAGGCGGCGGTGACGACGCGTTCGATGCGGTCGGTGCCGAAGGAGCCGAACGGTTCCGGGAGCGTGCGCATGAGCTCGGCCAGCCGGGCCGGGTCCGGATCGTCGCCCGGCTCCAGGTCGGCGGCGCGCTCGCCCAACAGCCCGCCGAGCAGGTCCGCCACGGTGACGGACGTCCTTGCGGCACTGAGTGTTTCAGTGCCGGGTGTTTCAGTGCCGGGTGTTTCGGCGCGGGACGGTTCGCCGGGTGTTCCGGCTGGCGTGTGGTGCAGGTGGCTGTCCATGACCGCGAGCAGCGCGACCTGCTCGCCCTCGTCCTGGAGCTGGACCGCCATGGCGTGGGCGAGTACACCGCCGAGCGACCAGCCCAGCAGATGATAGGGCCCGTCGGGCTGCACGGCGCGCAGCTGTTTGACGTACAGCCGCGCCCAATCCTCGATCGAATCGGGCAGGGGCGCGGTCGAACTGAGTGCGGGTGATTGCAGACCGTAGATCGGTCGGTCGGTGTGGGCCGCCAGGCCCGCGAACGACCAGGCGACGCCGGCGATGGGATGGACGCAGAACAGCGGTTCACGGCTGGGGTCGCCACCGTGCAGCGGCAGCAGGATATCGAAGGCGGCCTCGGCACCGGCACAGTCGGAGCCCCGGTTGCGCAACTGCGCGACGATGCCGGACGGGGTGGGCGTGGTGAACATCCACAGCACCGGAACCACCTCGGCCACGGCGGTACTCAGCCGGGCCACCAGGTCGGTGGCGAGCAGGGAGTTGCCGCCGAGCTCGAAGAAGTTGTCGTCCAGGCCGATGCGATCGCGGCCCAGCACATCGGCGAAGGTCTCGCAGACCGCGGTCTCCAGGGCCGTCACCGGGGCGCGGTGGGTGCGGGACGCGAATTCCGGTGCGGGCAGCGCGTTTCGGTCGAGTTTGCCGACCGAGGTCAGCGGCAGCCGATCGAGCACCACGACGGCGGCGGGCACCATATGCGCGGGCAGCGCCGCCGCGGCCCAGGCGAGCAGCCGCGCCGAGTCCGTCGCGCCGTCTCGGACTCCGACCACATACGACACCAGAACGGTTGCCCCGGCCGGGGTTTCCCGACCCACCGTGACCGCGGAGTCGACCTCCGGATGTGCGGCCAGTACGGCATCGATCTCGCCGAGTTCGATGCGGAAGCCGTTGATCTTGACCTGGAAGTCGGTGCGGCCCCTATGGTCGAGTTCACCGGCCGCCGTCCACGCCACCACATCGCCGGTGCGGTACATGCGTGCACCCGGCCGGAACGGATCGGCGACGAAGCGCTCGGCCGTCAGTCGCGCCCGGTCGACATAGCCGCGCGCCAGCTGCGCCCCGGCCAGATACAGCTCGCCGGGGACACCGACCGGCACCGGGCGCAGCCGTGCGTCCAGCACGTACACCCGGCTGTTCCACACCGGGGCGCCGATCGGAACCGACACGGTATCGGCCGCGGTGACGCGATGGCTGGTGATCGACACCGCCGTCTCGGTGGGACCGTAGAGGTTGGCCAGGGTCGACTGCGGTGCGGCGGCGACGCAGCGGTGCGCGAGTGCGGCGGGCAGCGTCTCGCCGATGGCCAGAATGCGGCGCAGGGAGCCGGGTAGCCGCCCGGTCAGCAGCGCCTCCAGCATGGACGGCACCGCATGCAGGGTGGTGACGCCCTCGCGGGCCATGAGGGCGGTGAGGTGGGCCGGGTCGCGGTGCCCGTCCGGCGCGGCGAGCACCAGACGGCCACCACAGGCGGCGGCGGACCAGAACTCCCACACCGACAGGTCGAAGGTCGCCGCCGTCTTCACCAGCACCGCGTCCGCCGCGGTCATCCCGAATTCCGCTGTCTTCCAGCGCAACTGGTTGACGATCGCGCCGTGGGTCACCACCACGCCCTTGGGACGGCCGGTGGAACCCGAGGTGAAGATGACATAGGCCGCATGGCCGGGTCGCACGGGCGCGCGCCGCTCGGCGGCCGTGATCGGGTCCGCGCTCGCCGTATCGCCGTCGAGCGCGTCCACGGTGACCACCGGTGCGGCGGCGGTGGCGAAACCGGTTGCGGCATCGGTCAGCACGCACACCGGTGCCGCCGTGGTCAGGATGTAGTCGGTGCGGGTGGCGGGCTGATCGGGATCCACGGGTACGTACGCGCCACCGGCGCGGCTGACCGCGTACATCGCGACCACCAGTCGCACGGAGCGCCGCATGGCCAGCGCGACCCGTGATTCCGGTCCGACGCCGAGCGAGATCAGGTGTCGCGCCAGCCGGTTCACCCGGGCGTCGAGATCGCGGTAGGTCCAGCGCTCACCGTCGGCGGCCACCACGGCGACCGCGTCGGGGGTGGCCGCGACCGCGGCGTCGAGCAGCGACACCAGCGTCTCGGTCGCATCCGTCGGATGCGCGGTGTCGCACGCCGAGCGCATCCGCGCCCGTTCCGCGGGCAGCAGCACATCGATGGCGTCGAGCCGCACGCGCGGATCGGCCACCACCGCGTCGAGCACCCGCAGGAAGCGGTCCGCGAAACCCCGTGCGGTCGATTCGTCGAACAGATCCGCGGCATAGGTGAGCGCGCCGCCGATGCCCGCGGGCGCGCCGTGCGCGTCGTAGACGTCGGCCAGGATCAGGTGCAGATCGAATTGGGACAGCTGCCGATCCGCCGACAGCGCGGTCACCCGCAGGCCGGGCAGCTCCATCGTCACCGGGGCCAGATTCTGGAAGGACAGGCCCACCTGGAACAGCGGATGCCGGGCGGTGGACCGGGCCGGATTCAGCACCTCGACCAGCCGCTCGAACGGCACATCGGCGTGTGCGAACGCTTGGATGTCGGTGTCGCGCTGCCGATCCAGCAGTTCGGTGAAATCCAGATCCGCCTCCACCCGGGTGCGGAAGACCAGGGTGTTGACGAACATGCCGATGAGATCGTCCAGTTCGGCCGCACCGCGCCCGGCGATGGGGGTGCCGACGGCGATGTCGTCGCTGCCCGACAGCCGGGACAGCAGGAGCGCGAACGCGGTGTGCACCACCATGAACAGTGTCGCGCCCCGCGTGCGCCCCATCTCCACCAGTGCCGCATGGGTGCTCGCGTCGATACCGAGTTCGACCCGTCCACCGGCGTACGACCGCACCGCCGGGCGCGGACGGTCCGCGGGCAGGTCCAGCTGATCCGGCAATCCGGCGAGTGCGTCGCGCCAGTAGGCGATCTGCCGGGCCGCCGGTGAGTCCGGATCCGCCTCGCTGCCGAGCAGGTCGCGCTGCCACAGCGCGTAATCGGCGTACTGCACGGGCAGCGGGTTCCATTCCGGTGCCCGGCCCGCGGCGCGAGCCGCGTAGGCCGCCACCAGATCCCGGGTGAGCGGCCCGCCCGAGTAGCCGTCACCGCTGATGTGGTGGACGACCAGGGCCAGCACGAATTCGTCGGTGTCCACTCGCCACAGCGCCGCCCGCAGCGGCACCCGCGCTGTCACGTCGAATGCGGTCGCCGCCAGGTCGGCGACTGCCGCGGCGACCTCGGCGGCGGGCAGCGCGCCCACCTCGAGCCGGGGTACGCCGCCGTCCTCGGGCGGCAGCACGACCTGCACCGGGCCATCGTCGTGGTGCGGGTAGACGGTGCGCAGAATCTCGTGGCGCAGCACCAGATCGGTGAACGCCCGCCGCATGGCCTCGATATCCACCGCGCCGCTGATGCGCAGCGCGACCGGGATGTTGTAGGCGGCGGATTCGGCGTCGAACCGGTTGAGGAACCACATCCGCCGCTGCGCGGGAGACAGCGGAATCCGTTCCGGCCGTGGACCCGACACCAGTGCGGGACGTGCCGGAGCGCCGCCGATCGCCGCCAGTTCGGACGCCAGGCCCGCGACGGTCGGCGCGGTGAACACCAGCCGCACCGGCACCGGCGCACCGGCCGCCGCGCCGAGCCGGGCGCTGACCCGGGTGGCGAGCAGCGAGTTGCCGCCCAATGCGAAGAAGTCGTCGTCCGCGCCGACTCGCTCGAGCCCGAGCACCTCGGCGAACACCTCCGCGACGGTCCGCTCGGGCACGGTCGCGGGCGCTCGGTACGCGCGCGGGTGGAAACTCGGTTCGGGCAACGCCTTTCGGTCGAGCTTGCCGACGGCGGTCAGGGGAAGCGCATCCAGCGCGACAATGGCAGCGGGCACCATGTACGACGGCAGGCGATCCGCCGCCCAGCGGGTCAGCTCCGCCGTATCGACGGCGTGGCCCACCACATAGGACACCAGGGACGCCGCGCCGTCGCCCTGCTCGCGTCCGATGGTCGCCGCGGCGCGCACCTCCGGATGCGCGGTGAGCACCGCGTCGATCTCGCCGAGTTCGATGCGGTATCCGCGAATCTTGACCTGGAAGTCGGTGCGGCCCACGTATTCCAGCGTGCCGCCGACCGCTCCGGCGGCCGGAACGCCGACCCAGCGCACCAGATCGCCGGTGCGGTACATGCGCTCGCCCGGCACACCCCAGGGGTGCGCGACGAATCGCTCGGCGGTGGTGGCGCGGCGGTTGTGATAGCCGCGCGCCAGGCCCGGACCGGCCAGATACAGTTCGCCCACCACACCCGGTGGCACCGGCCGCAGCCGGTCGTCGAGCACCGCGGCCCAGCCGGCGGGTATCGGACGGCCGATCGACACCGGTTCGCCCGCCCGCAGCGTGGTGTAGGTCGCGCCGATGGTGGCCTCGGTGGGGCCGTAGCCGTTGAGGAAGCGCCGCCCCGGCTGCCAGCGGGCCAGCAGGTCCCCGGTGGTGGCCTCGCCGCCCGCGGACACCACCGCGAGATCGTCGAGCCCGGTCGGGTCGACGGTGTCGAGCAGGGCGGGCGTGATGATGGTGTGCGTCACCCGCTCGGTGCGCAGCAGCTCGTGCAGTTCGGCGCCGCCGACCGTATCCGCCGGGGCGAGCACCAGGGTGGCGCCGCTGTAGCAGGCGGTGGCGATCTCCTCGAGCGATTGGTCGAAGCAGGGCGAACAGACGTGCAGCATGCGGGAATCGGGGTCGAGCCGCAGCAGTTCGGCGGAATGGCCGACGAGTGCGCCGAGCCCGGCGTGGGTGACGGTGACGCCCTTGGGGCGGCCCGTCGATCCGGAGGTGTAGATCACGTACGCCGCGTGGGAGGGACGCAGCGGCGCCCGGCGATCCGCGTCGGTCACCGCCGCCGGGGACCGATCCGCGCACACGGCGGGATCGTCGAGCGTCAGCCAGTCCACGGCGTCGGGCAGTGCGGGCAGCTGTTCGGTGAGCGTGATCCCCAGGGCGGCTTCGGAATCGGTCAGCATGAGCCGGATGCGCTCCACCGGATGGGTGGGGTCCAGCGGCAGATATGCGCCACCGGCCTTGGCGACCGCCCAGATGGCCGCCACCATGCGGTAGGAGCGCCGCAATGCCAGCGCCACCACGGTGTCGGGCCCCACGCCGCGCTCGATCAGCACCCGCGCCAGCCGGGAGGAGTGATCGTCCAGTTCTCCGTAGGTGTACGAGCGACCGCCCGCGCGTACGGCGACGCGATCTCGGCCGAATTCGGTTCCCCGAGTGAGCAGATCGGGCAGCGCGCCCACGGCGGTCGGCACCCCGCCGCCCATGCGGGTGAGGCGCTCGTACTCGTCGTCGACGAGCAGGGGCAGATCCGCCACCCGGGTGTCGGGCCGCTCGGCGACCGCCGCGAGCATCCGGACCACCCGCCGGGCGAAGACGGCCGCGCCGTCGGTGTCGAAGACCCGGGCGGCGAACGCCAGCTCACCCTGGCCGTCGGACGACATGCTCAGCGCCACATCGGCATGCGGGTCCGGTGGACGCTGGAAGGACAGCGCCACCCGGAACAGCGGCTGCCGGGCGGCGATCAGCGCGGCGACCTCGTCGAGCCCGATATCGGCGTGCTCGAACGCCGCCACCGCGTCGCGGTGCGCCCGGGGAAGCAGGTCTCGGAAGGGGGCGGCGTTGTCCACCCGCGTCCGCAGTACCAGTGCGGCGCGGTCACCGCCCGGCCGCGGGGCGCCCAGCGCGATATCGTCGACACCCGCCAGCCGCCCGATCGCCGCCGCCACGGCCGTGCGTACCACCGTGGTCCAGGCCACCCCGGTGCGGTCCGCGAGCCGGTGCAGGCCCTCCCGGACCGGGGCGGGGACCGAGAAGGTCACGCGCCCACGGGAATTCGGGCCAGCGGCCCGGTGCACCGGCAGTTCCGGTCGCTCGGGCAGTCCGGCCAGCGCGGTACGCCAGTAGCGGGAGCGCGAGATCGTATCGCCGGATTCGCGGTCGAGTTCCCGGGCGAAGGCGGCGGCCGTGCGGTCCGGGTCCGCGAGCAGCCCGGTCAGCACCCGGTGCAGGCGGTCTGCGACGGCCCGCGCCGTCGCGTCGGCGACCAGGTCGCGCCGGTACTTCACCCGCATCAGCGTGCGCTGTTCCAGGAAGACCAGCACCGTGATCGGATAGTGCGTGAAGTCCTCGGCCTCGATGTCCTCGATCCGCAGCCCGTCGATGGCCGCACCGGCCCGCCGCAGCCCCGCCACATCCACCGGGTAGGACTCGAAAACCAGCATGGTGTCGAACAATTCACCGCGTCCGACCGCGCGCTGAATGGCACCGAGCCCCAGGTGGTGATGGTCCAGCAGGGCGGCCTGCTCGGCCTGCACACCATCCATCAGCGACCGTGCGGTGGTCCCCGCGTCGAAGCGGACGCGCACCGGAATGGCGTCCACGAACAGGCCGATCATCTCGCCGATGCCGTCGAGCTGCGCGGGCCTGCCGGAGATGGTGGCCCCGAAGAGTACGTCCTCCCGACCGGTGCTGCCCGCGATGGTCAGCCCCCACGCCGTCTGGAGCACCGTATTGGCGGTCACCTCGGCCGCGGCGGCGTAGGCGGTGAGCGCGGCGGTCTGTTCGTTCGACAGCTCGACATCACAGCGCCCGAAACCGGTTCCGGTCGCGGCGGGCCAGGTCAGCTCGGGGGCGAGCAGGGTGGGTGAGGCGCCGGTCAGCGCCTCGGACCAGGCGCGCGCCGCGGCCGGGCGATCCTGCTGGGCGAGCCAGCGCAGATAGTCGCGATACGGCCGGACCGGCGGCAGCGCCGCGGTGTCGCCGCCGGTCGCGTACAGCACCAGCAGCTCCCGCATGAGCAGTGGCATGGACCAGCCGTCGAGCAGGATGTGATGGCCGGTGAGCACGAGGTGGCGCGCCCCGGAATCGGTGGCGTACACCGTGAATCGCAGCAGGGGCGCGACCGCGGGATCGAAACTGCGGCGCTGCTCGGCGGCGATCAGCTCCGGCAGTTCGGCCGCGGTGACGCCCTCGACGACCCGCAGCGGCACCTCCAGGTCGTCCACCACCACCTGCACCGGGGTGCCGTCCGCGGCGGCGACGAAGGCGGAACGCAGATTCGCATGCCGGTCCAGCATGGCGCGCGCGGCGCGGCGCAGCCGGGGAGTGTCCAGATCTCCGGTGAGGCGCACGGCGAGCTGGATGATGTAGGCGTCGACGGAGCCGTCGAGCAATTCCATGAGCACCCGCAGCGAATCCTGCAGCGGCGCCAGCGGCAGCACGTCCGACAGGCCCGGATGGTCGGCGTGCCAGCGGTCCAGCTCGGCCTGGGACACCCGTACCAGCGGGACGTCGGACGGGGTGAGCCCACCGGCCGCGCGGTCGCGCGCATGCTCGGCCAGCGTGGTGAGCGCGGCGACGAAGTCGGCGGCCAGTTCGGTCACCGCGGCCTCGTCGAGAATGCCGCCCGCATAACCGAATCCGAGTTCGAGCCGGGGACCGTCGGGTGTCTCTGCGGTGATCGCGTTGATGTCGACGACGGTGCCCAGCGGCACGGCGGGGTCGTAGTCGACCTCGAGGTCGCCCAGCGCGGCGGTCGGCATCCAGTCGTGCGCGACGGCGTCGGCGGATACGCCCGTGCGGCCCAGATAGTTGAAGCCGAGCTGGCCGATATCCCCGGTGAGCCGGTCGGCGGCGGTGCGTTCGAGGTGACGCAGCAGGCCGAAGCCCATCCCTTTGTCGGGCACCGCGAGCAGCTGTTCCTTGACGGATTTGATCACCGCTCCCGGATCGGTGTCCGGCAGCCCGGTCAGGTCGATCGCCACCGGATGCACGCTGGTGAACCAGCCCAGGGTGCGGTTCAGGTCCGCGCCCGGCACCACGGTTTCCTCGCGCCCGTGGCCCTCCAGCCGGATTCGGGTGACCGGGGCCGCGATGCCGCGCCGGGATCGCCAGGCGCGCACCGCCATGGCCAGCGCCGCCAGCAGCCCGTCATTGACGCCGCCGCGATAGCGGGCGGGCAGGGTGGTCAGGATCGACTCGGTGATCTCCGCCGGTACCGGCACCGTGACCGACCGCAGCGTGGCCTGCGTGTCGACGGTGGGATCGAGTGCCCGCGCGCCCAGCGGCGGGTCCGGGGTGGCCAGCACCCCCAGCCAGTAGTCGATTTCGCCGATGCGGTCGCGGGCCGCGTCCACCAGGCCGTGCGCCCAGCGACGGAAGGACGTACCGGTCGGCGGCAGCGCGATCGGCCGCCCGGCCGCATACTGCGCCCAGGCCGTGGCCAGGTCCGGAATGAGGATGCGCCACGACACGCCGTCGATCACATAGTGGTGCGCGGCGATGACGAGCACGTCGGCGGCGTCGGGGCGGCGCAGCCACACGCAGGCGAGCATCCGGCCGGTGGCGGGGGCCAGCGCCGCCAGGGCGGAATCGACCGCGGCACCGCCGATCCGGGCGAGTTCCGCGCGGTCGACGCCCGGGGGCACCGCCGTGTCCGTGATCAGCGTTTCGGCGTCGACGGCGGGGCGGGGCAGCGTCTCGAACCGCCAGCGGTCCGCGTCCCGCCACACCCGGGAGCGCAGGATCTCGTGTCGGTCCAGCACCGCGTCCAGCGTGGCGACCAGTCCGGCGCGGTCGATGCCCTCCGGCAGCGCCAGCACCATGGTCTGCGCGAATCGGTCGGCGGAACCGGTGGCCAGGAATTCCGCGAGCACCGGGGTCAGCGGGATCTCACCCACGCCCCCGCCGGGTAGCTCCGCCAGTGCCGGTGGTGCCGCATCGCATCCCACGCTCGCCACCCGGGCCAGGGCGGCCACGGTGCGCTGTTCGAATACGTCCCGGGCGGTGAAGACGATGCCCGCAGCCTTGGCCCGCGACACCAGCTGGATGGACATGATGCTGTCGCCGCCGATGGCGAAGAAGGACTCGTCCACGCCGACCGACGCGACACCGAGCACCTGGGCGAACAATTCGGCCAGCCGGGTCTCGACCGGTCCCCGGGGCGCGCGCGTCACCGCCGTCGCGAACACCGGTTCCGGCAGGGCGCGGTGATCGAGTTTGCCGTGGGCGGTCAGTGGCACCTCGTCGATCACCAGCACCGCGGCGGGCACCATATGCGCGGGCAGCACAGCCGCGGCATGGGTGGTGAGGGCGGCGGTGTCGACCGTGCGGCCCGGTGCCGCGCGGACATACGACACCAGTGCGGTGGCTCCCGACGGCAGCGTCCGGCCCAGGGTGACCGCGAAGTCGATATCGGCGTGCGCGGTGAGCACCGCGTCGATCTCACCGAGTTCCACCCGGAAGCCGCGCACCTTGACCTGGGTGTCGGTGCGGCCGACGTAGTCGAGCAGCCAGCGCACCGCGGGATCGGCGACATTCCCGGCGCGTTCGTGCGGCGCGGCGTACCAGCGCACCACGTCACCGGTGCGGTACATGCGCGCGCCCGGTTCGCCCCACGGATCGGCGAGGAAGCGGGCGGCGGTCGCCCCGGGCCGGTTGCGATAGCCACGGGCCAGACCGCCGCCCGCCAGATACAGCTCACCCGCGACGCCCGGCGGAACGGGCCGCAGGCGGGCGTCGAGCACCAGCGCGGACATGCCGCGCACCGGCTCGCCGATCGTAATGCGCTGTCCCGGTTCCAGTTCCGCGTAGGAGGAGATGATGGTGGTCTCGGTCGGGCCGTAACCGTTCAGGTAGCGCCGCCCCGGCTGCCAGCGGGCCAGCAGTTCTGGGGTCGTCACATCGCCGCCCACCGACAGCACCGCCAGCGCGTCCAGTCCGGCCGGATCGACGGTGCCCAGGACGGCGGGGGTGATGATGGCGTGGGTGACCGCCTCGGTGCGCAGCAGCTCGGCCAGCTCGGTGCCACCGATGATCTCCGGCGGCGTGATGACCAGCGTCGCGCCCACCGACAGCGCGCACAGCCACTCCAGGACCGACGGATCGAAGCTCGGTGAGCAGATGTGCAGGAAGCGGTGGTGCGGTTCCAGCTCGTAGCGCCGCACCGCCTCGTCGAGCAGACCGCCCAGACCCGTATGGGTGACGGTGACGCCCTTGGGCAGGCCCGTCGAACCCGAGGTGTAGATGACGTAGGCGGGATTGTGCATGCGCAGTGGCGCACGGCGATCGGCGTCGGAGACCGCGTCGCCGGACCGCGCCGCGCGGTCCCGCTCGATGTCCGGATCGTCGAGCAGCAGCCAGGGGATGTCACCGGGCAGCCGGTCGGCGTACTCGGTGGTGGTAATGCCCAGTGCCGCACCGGAATCGGTCACCATGTGCCGCATGCGCTCGACCGGATGGGCCGGGTCGACCGGGACGTGCGCGCCACCGGCCTTGGCGACGGCGAGCACGGTGAGCACCATCTCGGAGGAGCGCGGCAGCGCCACGGCGACCAACTGCTCCGGGCCGACGCCCCGGTCGATCAGCAGGCGCGCCAATCGCGAACTGGCGGAGTCGAGTTCGCCGTAATCGAGGGAGCGGCCCCGGTAGCGCACCGCCACCCGGTCCGCGCCCAGCGCCAGCCCGCGGGTGAGCAGGTCCGGCAGCAGACCGGTGGCCATGACGGCGTCGGGGGCCACCGCGGTCAGCAGGGCCAGTTCGTCGGCCGCCAGCAGCGGCAGATCGCCGACCGGTCGCGACGGCTCCCGGAGGGCGGCGCGGAGCAGGCGTCGGAAGCGACGCGCGAACACCTCGACGGTGGGCCGGTCGAACAGCTCCGGCGCATAACCGAATTCGACGGTGCTGCCGCGCTCGGGCAGCCGCAGCGTCAACTCGCAGGAGCGGTCGGGGAGCGTGGGTCCGGCGGACACCATGGTCCGCACGGGACCGTCGAAGGGCAGGTCCGCGTGCGCGAAGGCTTGCCGGGCACTGTCGTCGGCGTGGGCGACGAGCCGTTCGAAACCGTCGTCACCGGGAACGGCGGTCCGCAGCAACACGATATCGTCCGAATTCACGGCGCTCGGAGCGCCGATGGCGATATCGGTAGCGCCCGACAGCCGGGCGAGCAGCACCGCGAAGGCGGCGTGCGCGACGGTGAATACGGTGGTGTCTCGGGACCGCGCGAAATCCGGGAGCAGCTGCCGTATTTCGGCGTCGAGGTCGATCTCCAGCCGTGCGGCGGCGGTGGCGCCCGCGGCGGTGCGCGGCCGATCCACCGGCAGATTCAACTCCTCGGGCGGCTCGGCGAGCGCCTCCCGCCAGTAGCGGGCGTGGGCGATCATGTCGCCGCCGGCGTCGAGCCGCGCCGCCAGCTGTGCTGGCGTGCGCTCGGGTGCCGCCACGAATTCCCCGACCAGTGACCGCAATCGGTCCGCCAGCGCCTGCGCGCACGCGGCCGTGACGGTATCGCGGCGGTACTGCACCGCGATGCGCACCCGCGCTCGCACCTCGACCTCGACGGCCACCGGATAGTGCGTGAAGTTCACCGCCCGGAGGCCGTCGATCTCCAGGCCGTCGATGGTGCCGTACGCCTGCCGCAGTCCGTCCGCGTCCACCGGATAGGACTCGAAGGCCAGCAGCGAGTCGAACAGCTCGCCCGCACCCGCGGTGCGCTGAATCTCGTTGAGGCCCATGTGATGTGCGTCGAGCAGTGCGACCTGTTCGTGCTGGAGTCTCGTCAGCAGATGCCGTACCGGTTCGTCGGCGTCGAAGCGCACCCGCACCGGAATGGTGTTCGCGAACAGGCCGACCATATCGTCGACGCCGTCGAGTTGGGGCGGCCGTCCGGACACCACCGCGCCGAAGACCACGTCGTCGCGTCCCACACAGCTCGCCAGCACCAGCCCCCAGGCCGCCTGCACCACCGTGTTCACGGTGACCTCGGCGGCCGCGGCCGCGTCGAGCAGTGCGGCGGTGTCGGTTTCGGTCAGATCGGCGGTACACACCCCGTGTCCGGCATCCGGTTCCGCGGGTCCGGTGAGGACCGTGCTCACCCGGGTCGGCGACACGCCTTCCAGCGCGCTGCGCCACGCCTGGGTGGCGGCGTCCCGATCGCGGCGCGCCAGCCACGCGAGATAGTCGCGATACGGGCGCACCGGCGGCAGCACCGTCGAATCACCGTGCGCGGCATAGGAAAGCAGTAGTTCCTTCATGAGCAGTGGCATGGACCAGCCGTCCAGCAGCAGATGGTGCGCGGTCAACACCAGATGGGTGCGCCCGGAATCGGTGCGGTACACCGTGAACCGCAGCAGCGGGGGAACCGTGAGATCGAATCCGCGCCGCTGCTCGGCGGACAGCAGCGCCGCCGGATCGGTGTCGGGACCGTCGAGCACGCACCACGGCACCGCCACGCCCTCGGCCACCAGTTGCACCGGGGTGCCGTCGGCGGTGGTGACGAAGGCCGTGCGCAGCACCGCGTGCCGGTCGAGCATGCCCTGCGCGGCCCGCCGCAGCCGCTCCAGATCGACCGCGCCGGACAGTTCCATGGCCCACTGGAGCAGATACGGATCGGCCTCGGCCTCCGACACCTGGGTGAGGAACAGCAGTCCGAGCTGGAGCGGGGACAGCGGCAGCACGTCCACCAGCCCCGGATAGGCGGTCTGCCAGTGCTCGAGCTCGCCCTGGCGGACCCGCACCAGCGGGACATCGGACGGGGTCAGGCCACCGGCCGTCGGATCGTGCGCGTGATCGGCGAGGACGGTCAGCGCCGCCACCCAGTCCGCGGCCAGCTCGCGCACGGCTGCCTCGTCGAGGATCTCGGCGGCGTAGGCGAACGACGCGGACAGCCGCGCACCGGTCTCATCCTCGGCCACCACCGCGTTGACATCCACCAGCGCGGGTGCGGGCATGGTCGGATCCTGGTGCGCGCGGGGCTCACCCCAGTCGGCGGTGGGTAGCCAACCGCCGTCGGCCAGGGCATCGGGGATATCGCCCGCCGAAACGCGGCCGAGATAGTTGAAGCCGACCTGCCCCAGGTCACCGGCGAGTCGCGTCCCGGCGTCCGGGTGCAGATACCGCAGGATGCCGAAGCCGATGCCGTGGTCGGGCACCGCGATGAGCTGCTCCTTGACCGCCTTCAGCAGCGCCGCGGTCGCGGTTCCACCCTGCCACGCGGCCTCGGTGTCGATGCCGGACAGATCCAGCGCCACCGGATACATGCTCGTGAACCAGCCGACCGTGCGCGTCAGGTCGGCGCCGGGCACCACCTGCTCCTCGCGGCCGTGTCCCTCGAGTCGGATACGCGTTGCCGCGCTGTCGATTCCACGCCGGGCGCGCCACGTGCGCACCGCCAGCGCCAGTGCCGCCAGCAGACCGTCGTCGACGCCGCCCCGGTAGCGGGTGCGCAGGTCGGTCAGCACCGCGTGGGTGACGGCGGGCGGCAGTTCGACACTGAACTGCCGGACGGTCGCCGCGGTGTCGACGCGCGGGTCCAGCGGCCGGGTGCCGAGCGGGGGATCGGCGATCGCCAGGGTTCGCAGCCAGTGATCGAGTTCGTCGGCGCGGGTGGCCGCGACCTCGGCCAGGCCGTGCGCCCAACGCCGGAAGGAGGTGCCGACCGGGGGCAGGGCGATCGTCCGGCCCGCCGTGTGCTGCGCCCAGGCGGTGACCAGGTCCGATATCAGGATGCGCCACGAAACACCGTCGATCACATAGTGATTGGCGGCGAGCACGAGTGCGTCGGGGCCGTCCGGGCGGGACAGCCAGACGCAGGCGATCATCCGACCGGTGGCCGGGTCGAGGGTGTCCAGCGCGGAGTCCAGTGCGGCACCGGCGATCTCGCTCAACTCGTCGACCGTGCGGTCGGCGGGGGCGTCCACGCGGGTGAGCAGGTCGCCCGCAGCCACCGCACCGGGCGGCAGGGCGCGCAGTTCCCAGCGGCCGTCCACGCACCGCACCCGGGTACGCAACATGTCGTGGTGGTCCAGGACCGCGGTCAGCACGGCGACCAGTCCGGCCCGGTCCACCCGTTCGGGCAGGGCGAGCACCAGTTGCTGGGTGAACCGGCCGTATGAGCGGCCGTCGGCCAGATGCGCCGCGAGCACCGGGGTCAGCGGCATGTCGCCGACACCGCCGCCGGGCAGTTCCGCGAGTGCCGGCACCGCGTCCGCGCCCACTACCGCGACCCGCGCCAACGCGGCGACGGTGCGATGTTCGAACACATCGCGCGGCGTGAAGACGATACCGGCCGCGCGTGCCCGCGACACCAGCTGGATCGAGAGGATACTGTCACCGCCCACGGCGAAGAACGAGTCCTCCGCGCCGACCCGCACCCCGAGCACCTGGGTGAACAGTTCGGCGATGCTGGTCTCCAACGGCCCCACCGGATCTCGGGACACCGTCGTCTCGAACACCGGTTCCGGCAGCGCCCGCCGGTCCAGTTTGCCGTTGGGGGTCAGCGGAATCGAGTCGAGCGTGATGACGGCCGACGGCACCATGTGGCCCGGCAGCGACGCGCCCGCGAAGGCGGTGAGCTCGCCCGTGTCCACGGCGACGCCCGCGCGCGGCAGCACATACGACACCAGCACCGTCGCCCCGGACGGGGCGCGGGTGCCCATCGTGGTCGCGAAGTCGATATCGGGGTGCGCGGTGAGCGCGGCGTCGATCTCGCCCAGTTCGACCCGGAAACCGCGGATCTTCACCTGGAAATCCGAGCGGCCCACGTACTCGAGCGCGCCGTCCGCGCGGCGGCGCACCAGATCTCCGGTGCGGTACATCCGTGCGCCCGCCCCGGCGAACGGTCCGGCCACGAACCGCTCGGCCGTCAGCCCCGGCCGTCCGAGATACCCCTGCGCCAGTGCGGGGCCGGACAGGTAGAGCTCACCGACAACGTCGTCGGGTACCGGACGCAGCCGCGAATCCAGCACCGCCGCACCGATACCCGGGAGCGCCGTGCCGATGGTGACGGGCTCGTCCGCGGTGAGCGCCGCACTGCTGGTCGCGAGCACCGTCGCCTCGGTGGGGCCGTAGCCGTTGCAGAACGACCGCCCGGCCGCCCACCGGCGCACCAGGGTCGGTCCGAACGCGTCACCGGCCACCACCACGACCCGCAGCTCGTCCAGTCCGGCCGGATCGACCGTCTCCAGCGCCGCCGGGGTGATGAGCATATGGGTCACCCGCGCGCTCCGCAGCAGCCGGGCGAGATCGTCGCCGCCGAAGGCGGTCGGGGGCGCGATCACCAGGGTCGCGCCGGTGCTGAACGCGAGCAGCAATTCCAGTACGGAGACATCGAAGTTCGGGGAGCAGACGTGCAGCACCCGGGCGTGGGCGTCCACGCGATAGCGTTCCCGCGCGGCCGCCACCAGTGGCGCGAGACCGGTGTGGGTCACCACGACGCCCTTCGGGCGACCGGTGGAGCCCGAGGTGTAGATGACGTAGGCCGGATGCCGTTCGGTCAGGGTGCGCACCCGGTCCACATAGGAGACCGGATGTGCGGGCTGCCGTGCGATCCGCTCCCGCTGCGCCGGATCATCCAGTTCGAGCCAGTCGATCGCGGTATCGAGTCCGGTCGGCAGCGTCCCGGTCACCCCGAGCACCGCACCCGAGTCCGCCACGATGAACGCGGCGCGCTCCGGCGGCAGCGTCGGATCGACCGGCAGGTACGCGGCGCCGGTCTTGGCGACGGCCCAAACCGCCAGCACCGATTCGACCGAGCGGGTGAACCCGATGGCGACCACGTCGCCCGGCCCGACGCCCCGGGCGATCAGCTCCCGTGCCAGCCGCGACGACGACGCGTCCAGCTCCTGATAGCTGATCTCCCGCCGCGCGCCGACCTCCCCGGTCGGATCATAGCTGATGGCAATGGAATCCGACGCGCTCTCGATCGCACTGGTGAGCAGCTGTACGAACAGCGGGCTGCTGGACCGGCGGCGGCTGCGTTCTCGAACGGTGCGACGAACCCTGTCCATTCGAGTACTGCAATCCTCTCGCGTCGAGCCCGTGGTGTGTAGATACCGACGGACCCGGCCGTGAGTGACCGGGAAGACATCGATTCTGGGGGCATTCGGGGACATATCAGACCACAGGTTGCCCAGCCGTGTGCACTCACCCGCTTTCTTCGCAGGCCGGGACGGTCGAGGGTTGCCGATCCGTAGCCATTCGCCGAGCCGTAAACGATCTCGAGCCCCGATAGCTCATGGCTATTCCGGATTGATAGCCATAAGGGTGGGGGTGCGAAGTCGGGGTGATCCCGGATGTGTCGCGCGGGCGTCGCTCGCACACTCGAATAGTCGATATCGACTGATCCAGGAACGAGGTACCCGATGTCGGTCGGAAAATCCGCCGAGCCCCGCACCGCGGCCGCAGCGCGGCCCGCCCGTGCGCTGCTGATCGCCTTCTGCTGCGCCGCCCTGCTCGCGCTCGTGGTGCCGGCGGTCTTCCCGCCCTACCTGCCG
>NZ_JASCXP010000048.1:0-26548 GCF_030010695.1 Nocardia sp. CC201C | reverse complement strand
CTTCACCGCAGACCGGAAACGGACTGCACGGGGCTATAGCGCAGTTGGTAGCGCGCTTCGTTCGCATCGAAGAGGTCAGGGGTTCGATTCCCCTTAGCTCCACACCGCGAAAAACGGCTCTCGACCAGTGTATTCGGTCGGGAGCCGTTTCGTTTCATGATCACTGATCAGCACCGGATACCCCGCTGAGGCAGCTACAAGGCAGCATCACCCGTTCGGAGCACAGTCCGCCTCGCGTTCCTCCGTGTCGTCAGCATCCCCGAGCACGCCGCGAATCGTGGCCGCATCCTCGGTCCGGCGGACATAGAGCTGCATCGTGGTGGTGATGTTCTCGTGCCCAATCACCCGCGCGATCCCGACCGCAGCAACACCTTGAAGAACCGGCTGAGCGAACGTTTCACCTTTACTCGGCAACGCCGTGACCAGCGCGGCGACACCGGCCGCATGTACTCGCGCTCTGAGTGGGCAGCCATCAACGGTATCCAGGCGAGCTGGGCAGCCGTGCCGACTGAGCAGGTGAAGAATCTGGAAAACGACCTGCTCTATTGGTTCGGCGAGATGTACGGCACCGTACCTCTTGGTAATGCTCAGTCCGCGTGGGCGGAAAGTCGAGGCGAATCACCCGTATAAGGGGACCCTGCTGCTGGTCGCCCACGAGGGTGACCAGCAGCTGTTTGCCACACTCGACGTCATCGTTTCACCGCGCTGGGGTTTTCCGGGGTATAGCCCTCGGCTACGCTCCGGAGCAGGGCCGCCGGGGTGCGGCGGATGGGTCTGAAGGGGGAAGTTATGGTCGATCGCGATGCGGGAGTTGCCGTGTTGCACGCGGAGATCGATGCCTTCTACGCGGGTTTCGGCGATCCGGCGGCCTTGGAGGAGTCATTCCGGGCGGCGGTGCTGCTGGTGCCGGTGGCCGAGGGTAGTCGAGTTCGTACCTCGGAATTCGGCGGGGTGGAATGGATCTGCGCATTCACCAGCGCGGAGCAGTACGCCCGGTGGTTGTCGCGGCGCGGTGAGCTGGATCCCGCGGGCGAGTACCCCTATTACGCGTTCAGCGGGTGGCGACTGGCCAATTACGTGGCAGGGTGCGTGAAACCGACGGGGGTGACGGTGGATATCGCCGGTCCGTCGCCGATGGCCTTTCCGCCCACGGTGACCGAGGCTCACCGCGCTGCGGCGGGGACGTAATCGTTCCTGTTAGGAGCGCGCTACGTCTGGGATTAGGTGGTTCGCGAGTTGTCCGCCCCCGGGCTCCTGGCTAGCATCGGGCAGGATGCCTTGGCCGGTCTTGCGAGGCGGGTTTCGATGAGTGGATGAGGGGGGTCGTGAGCGTGGATGCGCAGCAGCGAGCCGCTCACGCCCGGCAGGTCGATGAGGCGATGTTGAGTGTACGTGGACGTGCGCAGGGGTCGACGGGGCTGGTGGTTGTCGAAACCGATGCGTACGGGACGATCACGGACTTGCAGATTTCCGCTGTTGCGATGAAAGCCAACGCCGACCGTCTCGCGGCTGTGATCTCCCAGTGCCATCGAAAGGCTCGCGAGAAAGCCGAAGCCGAAGCTGCTCGCCTGCTGGGGCAACTCGCGCACGACAGCCGTCCGGCGGCTCCCGCCGCCAAGACCTCGCAGTGGGAAGAGGCTGCCCCGCTTCGGATCACGTACCGCGTGTAGGCGCGGTCGAGTTCGGTCGGCGTGGATTTCCTGACGAGGGAGGCTGAGTAGTGTCGGTTGAGGGGTTGCGGGTCGATCCGGCAGCGTTAGAGCAGACCGCCAAAGGCATCACGGGAATGATCGATGCCTTGTCCGAGGTGGGCTTCAAGGAGACCGCCGCGTCCGGGCGCGGTTTGGCGTTGCTGGCGTTGTCGGCACTGGAAGCGGGCAAGGCGTCGGTGCAGACCGAGTTCGAGTCCTATACCGAGCGGTGGTCGTGGGGCGTGCGGGCGCTGGTGCAGGCGGGCAACGAGATCGCGCAGGCGTTGGGGCTGGCGGCGGGCCGCTACCACGCGATGGACGCCAAGGCCGAGGAGATGTTCAAGGTGCTGTGGACCAATCTGGCAGGCAACCCGCACCTGACCCGTGACCAGATCGCGGCCCGAGACTGGGGTGACACCTTCTCCGACAACCCGTTCACGCAGGTGCTCAATGCCGACTACAGCCGGGAATCGTTCGATCGGGCGGCGATTGCCACGCAGATGAACATGGAGATCATCCAAGCCGTCGGCCCGCAGGCGGCGGCCAATCTGGGTGTGGTGAGCAATCCGGCGACGCTGGTCACGGGCACCGACAGTATGCCGGCGCCGGGCTGGAACACCGGCGCGGCCGCGCAGGTCGAACAGATCCAGAAGAAGTACGAGTCGCTGCTGAATCCGCAACCCGGTCAAGGGAAGTAACCGGGACGTGGGTATCGGGGACTGGCTTGGGGACAAGGTCAACCAGATCGGCGACGCTGTCGAGGACGCGGCCGAAACCGCCACCGCGAAACTCGGCGAGGTGGTCGACGATGTGCTCGACGTCGGCGCAGACGCCGCACGCGGACTCGGGTGGGATTCGCTCGGCGAGACCCTCGACGATGTGGGTGATCACGTGTCCTCGGCGCTCGGTGGCGAGGTCGAGGAGCGTGAGCTCGGTGAGACCGAGGACCCCAAGGAGTTGATCCGCGGGGAGCCGTCGGCGATCACCGAGGCTGGCACCAGTCTGGGGAAGTTGTCGACCGCGGCCGATCAGACCGGGGAGGGGCTGCGTGCGGTCGGAAACATCAGCGACTGGGAAGGTCTCGGCGCGGACGGATATCAGGTCGGCTTCTCCCCGCAGCCCGGTAAGTGGACCGACGCGGCCGACGCCTTCACCGATGCCAAGACCGCGTTGGAGGCGTGGGCGGCGGCGGTCTCCGCGGCTCAGGGTGTGGCCGCGGATGCGATCACGCAGTGGAATGCGGCCGTGCATGAGCGTCGGCGGGTGCTGGCGCGGTGGAATTCGCTGTCGGATGAGGAGAAAGCCAAGACCACGGTGGTCGATACCTGGACGCCGATGTTCCAGGCCGCCCGCGACACCCTGGCGCGGGCACGAACCAACCGCGACACCGCCGCAGCGCAGGCGGTTACGGCCATCGCGGCGGCCAAAGCATCCGCGCCGGAGGAACCGCCGTTCATCTCACGTATGGGCGCCAACCTCGAAGACCTGGGGCAGATCGGCGACTACGCGAAACTGAGCTTCGCCGACGGGTTCTTGACCGCGGGGGCGGGGCTGGTGCAGTTCGTCCGTCAACTCAACCCCACCGACATCTACAACCTCACCCATCCTGGCGAATACCTGGAGAACGTGTCGAATCTGGCCGGTGGCTTGGCGGTCACCGCCGCCGACCCGGGCCCGGTGGTCGACGCGATGATCGACGATGCGAAGGCCAACCCGTTCGAAGCGCTCGGCGCGTTGACCTTCGACGCGGTGACCGCCATCCCGACCGGCGGCGCCGGGCTGGCCACCAAGCCGGTGTCGCTGCTGAACAAGGTCGACAATCTCGTGCTCTCCGGCCGCCCGACATTACCCGGGACGACACGCGCCCCCGGCCTCGACCGGACGGCGCCGGACGGGTCCAGCCCGCCCGCCAACACTCATCCCGACACCACCAGCGATATGCCGCAAGGGGACGCGCCAGGCGTGGCGGACCAGACCCTGCGGGACGTCGATGCTCCGCCACAGGATCGGGGCGCGAGCGCTGCGCCCGAACCGGAGCGTCCTGACACGAACGTGCAAGCGACCCCTCAGGATCAATCCGCCCCCGAGGGCGCTCAGCCCAGCGGTCGTGACCACACCGACGACGGAGGGGTCGATGTATCCGGCGGGCAACCCAGCCCGGACGCGCCGGCGGCACGACCCGACACAACGGTCGATACGCCTGGCTCTCCCGCCGACCAGCCCTCGGCGGGACCGTCGAGGCTCGACGACCCGGCCACACCCGGTACTCGACCGGACTCCGACCCACCCGCGACCAGCCCAGCCGGTGATGCTTCTGACGCACCGGCACCCGATCACGGATCGACTCCCGACCATGACTCCACCGACGGAAGCGATCCCGATACGCGAGACTCGAACGACCACGAGCCGAGTCCCGAACCCGACAACCAAGACGGACAACCGGATTCGGATCCGCCGACGGACCCCTCCGATCCCAACCGCGACGTCGCCGACGCGGCCGACAACCCGGCAAACACGCAAACCGCGCGTGATGTCGCCGAATGCGGTGACCCTGTCGATGCCGCGACCGGCGAATTCCTGCTCCCCGAAACCGATCTCACCCTACCGGGCGTGCTGCCACTGGTGCTGAAGCGGAGGCATCGCTCGAATTACCGGTGGGGCCGCTGGTTCGGCCCCACTTGGTCCTCGACACTGGACATGCGGGTGGTCGTCGACGACGAGCAGGTGACCTTCGTCGGTGAGGACGGGCTCCTGCTCGCCTACCCGCACGCCGACCCCGGCACCGCAGTGCCGCCCCTCGCCGGTGGGGTGCGATACACGTGCGTGCGCACCGATATCGGCACCTACCGCGTCGCCGACCCCGAACGCGAGATCGTCTGGCACTTCGCCCCCGAACCCGCCCTCGACGGCCTCGATACGCGACTCGGGGTGTACGCGATCTCGGCGATCACCGACCGGCACCGCAACCGCATCCGGTTCCACTACAACACCGGCGGCGCACCGACCGCGATCACCCACAGCGGCGGCTACCATGTCGAGATCACCACCGACCCCGCGATTGGACGGATCACGGCATTTGCAGTCCTCGGCACCAGCCACATCGGCCGAATACTCAGCGGCGGTAGCGGTTTCGACGACACCCGCGACAAGGGCACGGCCGATAACGGTCACCCGGCGCACGTGGTGGTGCGGCGATTCGCCTATGTGGCAGGCAATCTGGCGGCAGCGACCAACGGAGTTGGCGCGACTACTCGCTACACCTACGACGACGGTGATCGCATGCTGTCGTGGACCGATTCCCGCGGCACCACGATGGTCAACACCTACGACAGCGCCGGTCGGGTAATCCTGCAACACGGTACCGACGGCATCCTCAACGCCGGATTCGACTACCTCACCTACCCCGACGGTTCGGGCCGCCTCACCCGCCACATCAATTCCCAAGGCGCGGTCACCACCCGCGGATTCGACCACGACCTGCGCGTCCGCGACATCACCGACCCCCTCGGCGGACTTACCCGCGTCGACTACAACCCCGGCCGCAGACCGCTGCGGGTCACCGCCCCCGATAACACAGTCACCCACTACGCCTATACCCCCGACGGCGACGTCACCCGCATCGTCCGCCCCGACGGCCTCGCCATCGATATCGAATATGCCTGGCGCAACCGCCCGGAAACGATCACCCAGCCCGACGGCAGCACCGAACACCGCGAGTGGGACGCACACGGAAACCTCACCGCCACAATTAATCCCGGCGGAATTCGCACCACCTACTCCTACCACGCGAACGGCGCGGTCGCCACGATCGCCGAACCCAACACCGCCCGCACCGCCATCACCGTCGACGCCGCCGGCCTCCCGATTACGGTGACCGACCCCCTCGGTGCCACCACCCACATCGACCGCGACGGATTCGGCCGCCCCATCGCGGTCACCGATCCTCTCGGTCACACCACCCGCTACCAGTGGTCTCCAGAGGGGAAGCTCCTCCACCGCCTCGACCCCGACGGACACTATGAGTCGTGGGCCTTCGACGGCGAAGGCAACCTGCTCACCCACACCAACCGAGCGGGAGGTATCACCCAATACGCCTACGGCAGTTGGGATCTGCTCATCGCGCGTACCGACCCCGACGGCTCCACCACCCGCTATACCTACGACACCGAACGCCGCCTCACCGCGGTAATCAACCCCCTCGGGCACGTCTGGCACTTCCGCTACGACTCCGCAGGCCGACTGACATCGCAGACCGACTACAACGACGCCACCACCACCTACACTCACGACCTCGCCGGCCGACTCGCCACCGTCACCCCAGCCACCGGCATCGCACGGCAGCACCGCTACGACCAGCTCGGCCGCCTCACCGAAATCACCGCCGATTCCGGCCACTGGCGGCGCTACACCCATGACCCCCTCGGCCGCCTGCTCACCGCCACCAGCGGCAACGGCGACGACATCCTTCACGCCCTCGCCTTCGCCTACACCCCAGGCGGACAGTTGAGCAGCCAGACCCTCGACGCGGGCACTCCAATGCGGTTCGAATACGACCAGTTGGGCCGCCGTGACCTCCGCACAACTCCCAGCGGCGCACAAACCCGCTGGCGTTGGGACTGGTCCGGTCGCCCCACCGCCCTCGACACCGACGGCCACACCATCGGCTTCGCCCACAACCCAGCCGGGCAGCTCACCGAGTGGACCATAGGCGAGCTCGCCATCACCCACGACTACGACCCCCTCGGCCGCCTCGAACGCCAAACCGTCACGGGCTTCCCCGCCCGTCTGTCCACCCTTGCCCTCGACACCGGACCCCGTCCCAACCCCAGACAACTCCGCACCGACGAATACACTTGGCGTCCTGACGGATACATCACCAACCACACGACCCGCACTGACCGAACCGCGATACACCTTGACTACGAACTGGACCCGATCGGCCGCATCAACACCCTGACCCGAAACGGCGCCATCGCCGAGCACTACGCCTACGACGCGCTCAGCAACATCACCGACAGCTACACACCGAGCGCACCCGCGGCAACTGTGCCTGAACCCATCGACACCCACGCCGACCGAACGACCCAAGACACACGTCGCGAATACGGCAGCAACAACCTCCTCATTCGCCACGGTCGCACCCGCTATCACTACGACGCCTCCGGCCGCCTGATCCGTAAAACCACCACCCGCCTGTCTCGCAAACCCGACGTCTGGCACTACCGCTACGACGACTTCGACCAACTCACCGACGTGTGGACCCCCGACCACCAGTGGTGGCACTACACCTACGACGCCCTCGGCCGCCGGACCACCAAACAACACCTCGCCACGAACGGCACCGTTCTCGAGCGCATCGACTACACCTGGGATGCCACTGTCCTTGTCGAACAAGCCGCCCGCGAATCGATCATGCGCTGGCACTATCGCCCTGATACTCATACGCCCCTGACCCAAACTACAGACCAGGCGTCGATCGACCGTGAGTTCTACGCGATCATCACCGATCTCGTCGGGACGCCAACCGATCTGATCGATCCCATCGATGGTCAACCCGTCGCCTCCGCCGTCGCTGACCTGTGGGGAAGAACGACCTGGCAAGGCCGTGCCTTCACACCCCTCCAGTTCCCCGGCCAGATCTACGATCAGGAGACAGGACTCCATTACAACTTGTATCGGGTCTACGACCCGCACACCGGGCGCTTCCTCACTCAGGATCCGCTAGGGCTCCGCCCTGCTCCGAATCCGGGCAACTACCCACACAACCCGCTTACGTGGATCGATCCGCTCGGCCTTGCCTGCAAGTTGCCGGTCCGGCAGGACCCTCACCCGCAGAATGTCACGTTCGCGCCGAATTCGATTCCGGAAGATACGATTCCGATCATTGAAGAGATCAATCGATCTGGTGTGATCATCGAGCCCTCCGTCAAAGGTCCCGATATCCCGAAGACCTTCAACAACGATGGCCGCGCCGGTGGGGATATCCTTCCCACGCACGATAGTCACGGTCAGCCCATAGTCTATCGTGAGTGGGGCACGGTCCCCGCGCCCAATAACCCCACGCCAGGAAGCGAACGGATCGTCACAGGTTCGGACGGATCTGTTTACTACACACCCGACCACTACAGGACTTTCATACCATGGAATCCATAGAATCAACGTCCGCATTCACGGCTGACCGTCCGTGGATTCATTTCCGAGGCAGTCGGGATATCGAGACCCTCGCAGCCATAGGCCCGAACCTGTCTGGTCTGCGCGTTTTCTCTCTGGATGGGGCAGAGATGGTCGATGTCGACAGCGTTTTTGAGCAATACTATCGAGAGTTCGAGTTTCCGACTTATTTCGGAGGGAACTGGCCGGCATTCGAGGAATGTCTGACGACACTCGAGAACCTTCCGGCGAGAGGCTATCTCACTCTCATTCACAATGCCGAGCGTGTACTCGCTCAGGATCGACGGGATTTGAGTACCTTCTTGAGGATACTCGGCGATGCTGGGCGTTACTGGTCCAACGCCCTCGGCCTGGGTCGCGAGTGGGGCGACGGACCAGTACCTTTCAACACAATCTTTCTGTCACAAAACTATGCGACAGCCGAGTTATCTCTGCTCATGGAGCTACAATGAGCCGTCGGAGTGCCAGGCCACACCCTCCACACCAGATTGCGGTCTGAATACCGTCAGCGCTATTCGGTGTGGGAGGCGCGCCAGATGAGGTGTTCGCGGCCGATGGCTTCTTCGGCGTCGGTTACTGCGGTGGCCCAATGGGTCATGGAACCGGAACCCGCCATGCTCGTGGTCGGCCATGTGCCGGACCGCTCGCTCGTAGTCGCCGAACACCTCCGAGTAGACCTCCCCTGCCACATCCATCCAGACCGCCTCGAACTTGCCGTCCACCTCAGCGACCTCACCGAGCAGTCCCGCCCGCACCAGCGCCGGACGCCAGACCCGAGACCGGAACAGAGTGCGCCGCAACGCCCCGCCGACCTCATTGCAGAACAGCAAACCCTGTTCCCCGGACGGACACCCGCGGAGGTGCTCCCGCAGTTCGGCCAATCGCATCCTTCGGATGCGTGGCCCTGGGTGGGTGGTCGGGCCTGCATAACGATGTCCGGCCCGTCGACCACCAAAGCTGCCGGTCATCGACCGGCGGCTTTGTGGCATCTGTTGCGGTGCGCGAACCGCTGGCGGTGGTTAGCAGGTCAGGCATTCCACTTCGGGTAGCGTGCCGAGGCTGGCCTTGGTATCGGTGGTGACCACTGTCCGGCGCGTGGCCGCTGCCGTGGCGGCAATGATCAGATCGTGGGCGCCGCGCGGCTGGCCTGTCCGGCGGACGTATGCCATCAAGCGGGCATGTGCACGTGCGACATCGAGGGTGTGGTCTTCGACGGGGGTGGCCGCGATGAATGCGTCGACGAACGCCTTCCGCGCGCCTTGGTGAACTGTATCGGCGAGTTCCACGCCCAAGTACAACTCGGAGGCTGTGATCATCGCGATCGCGATGTCGTCATCAGCGCGCAATACCGTTGCCAGATCGAGCTTTGCGCGTTCGGCGGCGATCACAACGCCGGTGTCGAGAATCAGTCGTCTTCCCACGCTGCGCTCACTCCGTCGATGAGAACCTTGCGGGCGGCTTCGATGTCCTCGCCAAATCCTTCGAGCGGCGCGCGCCCCGCGAAGAACGCGATGACCTCCGCGCCGTTCTCGCGGGCAGCGGGAATGATCGTCGCGATTCGGCGACCGCCGCGCGTAACCGTGATCGTCTCGCCGTGCTCCGCCTCGTCGAGCACCGCCGAGAGATTACGTGCGACTTCGGTGGCGGTCATGATCCTCACGGAAATCATATTATCTGATTCGAGGCGGCCCACAGGTCGGATGGGTGGTCTCGACACGAACTTGCGACGTTCCCATCGGATCCCCTCGCGCACCGGGAGAAAACGGAGCACCACACCCACCCCCGACCATTCACCGGGACACCTCTTTGCGGCCGTCGACACCCGAACCTACCGTCCCTGAGCAGGCCATATTCCTATTCCGGTGTGGGCCGCATCACTCGAGGAGTATCCATGCAATCAATCGCATCCCGCCTGTCCGCGATGATCGGAGCGGTCGTCGCGGCGGTGGCAGTTGTGGCGGCTGGAGGAGGGACCGCGGGAGCGGTACCGCCCGGTGAAATGACCCTGACCTTCGTCCGTCATGCGGAATCGGCCGGCAACGCGTCCGGCCTCATCGACACCTCCGTCCCCGGCCCCGAGCTGACCGACAAGGGGTGGGTGCAGGCCGAGGCCGTCTCCGGGGCGCTGGGTGACTGCAAGTTCATCGACGGCGTGTACGTCTCGACGATGGTGCGGACCCAGCAGACGGCGGGACCGGTCTCGGAGCGGTGTGATCGTCCAGCGGTCGTCGAGAGCGGCTTCCACGAGATCGAGGCCGGAATCTACGAGGGCACCCCGGAGCGGGATGCGATGCGGGGGTACTTCTCCGCTCCGCTCCAATGGATGCAGGGCAACCTGGATGCTCGCATCCCCGGCTCGATCAATGGCCATGAGTTCAAACAGCGGATGGACAACTCCATCCAGGGCATCCAGGATCGCGGCACCAAGCGTTCGGTGGTCTTCTCACACGGCGGTGCCATCATGGTCTGGGCAGTGATGTCGCTCGACAACGTGGACGTGAGCAAACTGCAGACCGACCCGATCCAGAACACCGGACGGGTGGTCGTGAAGGGGAAGCCGGGCAAGGGCTGGAAGCTCGTGTCCTGGGACGGCAGCCCCGCTGCCTGAGCGCATCATCCGCCCGCCGACCCCCATCCCGCACCGACAATCGCCTGATGGGGGTCGGCGCGCCGCTCAAGCCGAGTGGAACAGCCGAGAGAATCCGGTGGCGAGCCATGGTTTGCGGCCCCATACGAGGACTCGTCCGGTCAAGGCTGGGGTCCATTGGTCTACACGTCCGTACGACAGCAGAAGCCAGGTGGCCGGGTTGGCGCTGATGTGCACGTCGACGTCGACATCTTCGGCGGGATCGACCGCGAGGCGGCCATCGCTGATGACATAGGTGTGGGTGATATGGAGTCCACGCAGCCGCACCCGGTAGGCGGCGGTGTGCCCGGCGGCACGATCGGGGTTGAGCCAGCCGGGCATGACCTGGTGCAGGCCGTCGAGGATCAGGGGCACCAGTGCGTGATCGACCGGCCAGCGGACGTCGAGACTGCGCGCGATATCGCGACCGTGGATCACGAACTCGCCGAGCAACGTGCCCAGGGAACGATCCGCCCGGATGCGCTGGTCGCCATCGAAGTTCATCAACGGCGACTCGGTCCCGAACGATGCGATGGTGGCCAGTAGTTCGTCGGTATCGGTGATCAGCTTTTCCGCGAGCCGCTGTGGGTCCCGTGTCGGCAGCGTACGGATCTGTTCGGCGTTGAACGCCGGAAGTTCGGAGGAGCTGGCCGGCCAGGTTCCGCCGCCCTTGGCCAGGTCGTTGTAGCGCGACGGCTCCATGGCTACGTGCCCGAGGGTGTCCAGGATCGACCAGCCCGGGGTCGCCGCGACAGCGCGATCGGGATCGGGCGCGCTGGCGGCAAGAGCCGCGAAGCGCTCCGCCATCGTTCGAAGACGGCCGTGTGCGGCCGTTGCGTTCGTTCCGGACCATGGATGGTTCATGTGTTCCCCCTCGGATGTGCCGGCTGCTGCGGCCGGCCGACATGATTCATACGATAGGACCGTGAGGGCCCGGTCGCTCTCCGGCAGCGCGGAAGGATCGGCGACAGCGTTGATCTAGGGTGGGGTATGCGTCGCCGACCTCAGTCGTATGTCCTCCGCATGGTGATCGGCGGGACAACCGTTCTCGGTGTGCTCACCGGCTGTGGCTCCGGTGAACCGAGCGCCGACGCGCAGGCGTCTCCGGTCACCTGCCGCGAGTTCTTGCGAATGAGCGAGTCCGAGCGGTTCGACGCGGTCGAGCGGGCGGTGGAGAACAAGCCGGGCTGGCGGATCGAACACGGGGACGGTGACGGGCCGTCGATGGCCTTGCGGGCGGCGGCAGCGATGGTCGTGAAGAACTGTAGCCAGCCTGATGCCGCTGAGCGGACGGTCGCGGAATCGGTGTACGTGCCGCAGGCGACCTCGGTGCCGACGCCATGACCTGCTGAAGCCGGGTTTCCGGGGTGGGTCAGCGGATCTGTTCGTGGATGGTGAGGAGCAGGTGGTCGAAGGCGGCCACGGTATTGGGGGGTGGGGGTGGGAGTTGGTGTAGGCCGTTGAGCAGGGCTTCGGCCAGGTCGCGGAGTTTGGTGTTGGTTTCCTGGGAGCGCCATTTCAGGACCTTGAACGCCTGATCGGAGTTGATGTCGTACATCCGCATGAGGACACCCTTGGCCTGTTCGATCGCCGCGCGGTTCTCCACCACTTCGGGGATCACGGAGTCGAGAGTTTCGCGTTCGACCTCGGCGAGGGTGTCGGACAGGTCGATGTAGTAGCCCGAGGTACCGACCGGGGTGCCGGTGGCGTCGAGGATGTGGTCGGCGACCAGCATTACGCGGTGCTCGACGCCGACGGTGTCGAGGAAGCGATGGCGGCTCGAGAAGGGCTGGCCCTGGGTCAGTGATCGCGCGATCGCTTCGGCAACCTGTTCGCGATCGTCCGGATGCTTGTGCGCCAACAGCAGCTCGGTGGTCGGTTCGATCTCACCGGGGGCGTAGCCGTGCATGCGGTACACCTCGGGCGACCATTCCCAGCGTTGGGTGGCGAACCAGAAGCGGAAGCTGCCGAACCCTCGCTCGTTCGAGGTGAGCCGGTTCGGCTCACCGGTGGCACCCGAGAACGGCGAGGTGTCTCGAGCAGGGTCGACAGTATCTGTCATCACGCAAGTATGACCGTCCGCGCGTGCTTCGGCGTCCTTCTCGGGATTCCACCGCTACACGGGACCGGCGGGCTGGTTTCTCAACCCGACCGGTACCGATGGGTTATCCCCGTTGGCGCTGTCTACACCGAGGCCGTGGACGCATCACCGACCCGGTGCGGTGACCTGTCACACGGATAGCTGATGGTTTGTTCGTCGCTCGGCGGGTAGGGCTTGAACGTGGACGGCCGCACCGGGCGCGTCCACTTCATAACTCCCGACACAGGAGGTGTGACACATGGCTGATCCGAACAACCCCGGACAGTTCGGCAACCGCTCCGACACCGCAGAGGCGGCCAGCAAGGGCGGACAGGCCAGCACCGGCAGCTTCGGTGAACCCAATGCCGCCGACCCGCACGAGGCCGGGCGCAAGGGCGCCGAGGCCCAGCCGCAGGAGGCGAAGGTCAAGGGCGGCCAGCACAGCCACGGCGGCCACTGACCACGTCATCGCGCGGGCCGGGTACAGACTCCCCCGGCCCGCGCACCGCGTTCAGCGGTAAGCACTTGAAAGTCGTTCTGTCGCACAGTGATCGCGCCCACCTGCGTGCGCTGTAGCCGAACAACAGGTTCCGTCCGCATGCGAGATGCACCTGCATGGCGCGGTGGGCTCGGGCCGCCGTCAGATCGCCGGGATCGGTGTGGCACGACCACAATCCACGCACGGCGTACCCGATGGGAGCGGTCGCGCTGGTCGTCGGTTCAGCCTGGGGAGTCTGCCGTCTCTCACGTTCGATGCGGTCGATGATCGCCTGCACCGACCACGGGTTATAGCCGGACATTTCGATACCTCCCTGTCGTCGCTCGATTCAGGACACCACCGCGCCGTACGGGGTTAGGGTGAAACCGGGTATCCGATGAAGATTCGTCCAAACTCCCATGTGCCAATCCGAAAATGTTGTGAGCAGCACCCGATTCCGCGACCGGCTCGACCCGATTCGACCGTGATGGAGCACGCGATGGCCACCGCACATGACGACGACCCTGCTGAAGTAGCCTCGAGCTCAACGCTTCCACGCCGACAACTCGGCCGGTTCCTACGGGAGTGGCGTGACGCCAACGGATTCACCCTCGCTGCTGCCGCAAACCTGGTAGACCTGTCCACATCCGCGCTCCAGCGCATCGAGGCCGGTCAGACTCAGAAGGTGCGCAAGCAGGACGTACGCGCGCTGTGCGAGGTTTACGGTGTCGGTCCCGCCGACACCGCCGCGGCAATCGACCTGGCAGTTTTAGCTCGGAACCAAGGCTGGTATCACGCCTACGGTGGCCTGTACTCCGACGCATTCAATATGTACACCGGACTCGAGGCCGCCGCGTACCGGCTGATCACCTACCACGAACACGTCCCCGGCCTGCTGCAGACCGCCGACTACGCGCGTGCCGTGATCGGTGCGTATCCCGGTTTCACCGACGCCAGGGATATCGACCGTCGCGTCGAGCATCGGATGAGACGACAGACCATCGTCACTCGCAAGACGAGACCCGTCCTACTGGAGGTATTACTGCACGAATCCGCGTTGCACCGCGTGATCGGCGGCCCGCGCGTCATGGCGGCTCAACTGCGTCACCTCGCCGAGGCATCGAAGCTGCCCAACGTCACCCTGCGACTTCACCCCTACACTGCCGGGCTGACCTGGGGAATGCCACGTGGATCGTTCACTGTTCTGGAGTTCGACGCCGCCGATGGAGGCGTAGGCGAACCGCCGATCGTGTACATCGAGGGCGGGCCTACTCAGGACGTGTATCTGGAAAAGCCGGACGAAGTGCGACTCTATAGTGAGCTGGCTTCGGCTATCCGAAGCACGGCGTTGGAGGACGCACCGACCCGGGATCTCATTCGCCGGGTTACGAAGGAGTTCGAGCATGGCGAGCACTGACCTGTCCGGAGCCGCGTGGTTCAAGAGTAGCCACAGCGGCAGCCAAGGCGATTGTGTCGAGGTCGCGTGGCTGCCTGAAGGCCGTGTCGGAGTGCGGGATTCGAAGAATCCGACCGGCCCGGCCCTGGTTTTCACCCCCGGCGCGTGGGACGCCTTCACCGTGAGCACGGCATACGGGGAGTTCGACCGCCCGGCGTGATCTGCGATGCCGTCTTCGGGCGCGTCGCCTAGACGGACGGGTTCTGCGGTTTGCGGCGGCGCAGTCGCTGGCGGATTCGGGCGCGGAGGCCGACGGGGGTTTCGGGCGCGGGGGCGGTGGGGGGCTGTTCCGCCGCCGTCGCCTGCACGTATCGGATGTGCAGTTGTTCGCGGACCTGGTCCGGGGTGTACGCGCGGCGGCGGCGCTCGGCGCGCACGATCACCACGCCGGTCGCCACCACGCCGGCCGCACCCGCCAATCCCACTGCCTTCCACCACCTCATACCGCATAGGCTACGTCCATGACGGGGACGAGCATCGGACTCGACCGGGCGATCGAGCTCACCAGGACCGGTGATATCTGGTTGTTTCGTGGGTATTCGGCGGCCGATCGGGCGATTCGGATGACGACGAACAGTCCGGTGAACCATGTCGGCATGTCGGTGGTGCTCGATGATCTGCCCGCGCTGATCTGGCACGCGGAGTTGGGGCGTTCGCTGCCCGATATGTGGACGGGCACCGCGCATCGGGGCGTCCAGTTGCACAATCTGCGCGACGCCGTGCTGGTGTGGGCGCACCGCTACGGCCAGCGAGCTTGGCTGCGGCAGTTGGACCGCCCGGTGACTCGCGAGATGGAAGACGGCCTGCTGCGCACCATCGCCCGGCTCGACGGGACGCCCTTTCCCTCCACCGCGAGCCTCGCCGGGCGATGGCTGCGCGGCCGGGTCCGCATTCCGCGCCGCCGCGACGCGGCGGCCCGGGAGCTGGAGAGCGCCTACTGCGCGGAGATCGTGGCCGCGACCTATCAGTCGATGGGGCTGCTGCCGCAGCGCCGCAGCCCCAATTGGTATGACCCGGGCCGGTTTTGGAGCGGCGACGAATTGCGTTTGGAGAACGGTTTCGAGCTGGGCGGCGAGATCGAGGTGCGGGTGCCGGACCCACCGAACACCTGACGCCGGTCCGAGAACCGGCCCCGATCACGCACGCACCACGGCGGACGCTGCTCTCGGCGACCTCGGATGGCGCGCACATTCCGGGCGGCGGATCGGCCACGGCGCACACTCCCGACCACGGACCGCCCACAGCACACACTCCCGGGCGCGGACCGCCCACAGCGCACACTCCCGGGCGACGGATCGGGTTCGCGCCCGACTCGAATGCCGACACGTTCGACTACCGCACTCGAGCGCCCCCGAACACGGCGAGCAGATCCGACTTCCGGCCCCAGAGCTCACTCGCCGCGAGCGCCTGCTCGACGGTGAGCATGCCCGAGGCCAGCCCCAACACGACGGCGGAATCCCCACGCAGCACCGTGCCGGGGTCCTCGCCGCCACGCTCGACACGCGCACCGGTCTCGTCGACGTGCACGATCACGGTTTCGTCGTCGACGGCGAATCCGATCGTCGTCGGCTCGTCGGTGCGCCGGTCGCGCAGCAGCGCGTCGAGGGCGACCACCAGCCAGTGTCCACGGAAGGTGTCCTCCCCGGGCCCGGAGATCATCAGCGGGGTGCTCCATTTCACCAGCGCCGCAACGGTATCGCGGAGCTCGCTCCCCCAGGGCGTGAGCGTGTAGGCGACGCCGTTGCTCTCGGTGTCGAGGGTGCGGGCGACGACGCCCACCTCCTCGAGTTCCCGCAGCCGGGTGGCGAGCAGATTCGTCGCGATACCCGGCAGCCCGTTCAGCAGCTCGTTGTAGCGGGCGGGGCCGACGAGCAGTTCCCGCACGATGAGCAGACTCCACCGCGCGCCGACGACATCGAGCGCGCGCGCCAGACCGCAGTATTCCCCATAGGACCGCATTGCCCTTGCTCTCCTCGGCCCCCTACTTGACTTTCTACCGCTTACTTGAACATACCTCGGGAAGGCTCGACAGCTGTCGGCCCGGGCGTCGGTCGCCGGGTGCGGATTCGCCGGAACCACAAACTTCCGCGCCAGCCGGTGCCGTTCACCGTCTACGACATTCGTTCGGGTGCTTCATGATTCGCGCGGGAACTGCGACCGCGTGCTCCCCCGACTCGGCGGCGAATCCGACCCCGCCGCCGTTCTGCGCCCGGCATGTCGGCAGCCCGCACAGCATCGTCACCGCCCACCTCGTCGACGCCGAGGGTGAGCCCACCGCACGGGTGCGCGACGAGATCCGCGCGACGAGATCATCGCCTTCCGCACCGGACGTCTCGGATGAGCGTGTCGACCGACGGCACGACCACACCGAACAGGTCGCCGATAGTGGTGAGAGCGGCGGTCTGGAGGTCAGCCGTGGGAACGGTGGAGCCGTCCGGCCCCGACAACGGCCGGGTGGCGGTCGGCACCACGCCCTCGGCGTACCGCGGCACCTTCCGAGGGCCGGAACCGAGGTCCGCGCGGACCTAATCCGCCGCCACCGCCAGGTAGGTGAGATAGCTGGGATGGTCGGGGTCGACAACTATGGTCTGGCCCTGGATCTTTCGCTTCACCGAGGGCGGCAGGAAGTGCCGTGGGACGCTGGTGGGGGCCACGGCGACGCGCAGGCGATGCCCGGCGCGCAACACCGCCTCGGTGGGGTTGATCTCGATATCCAGATCGAACGGCTCCCCCGGCACCACCGGCAGCACCGCGTCCGCGCGCAACGTGTGATGCGGGAACACCAGTTCACCGTTGACGTAGCGGCTCCGCTGCTCGTCGACCGCGCGCAGCGAGGACAGCAACGCACCCCGGGTGAGCGCCGCCGAGGTGCCGTCGGGCTCCACGTCGGTAACCGTGACCGACCAGAAGGCGTCCGTCCCATGGGCTTCGGCGCGCAGATGCACCGTGAGCGGGCCGGAGAGCACCAGATCGGTCGCCAGTGGTTCGGTCGTGAAGGTGACCGCGGTGGCCTCCGCGCGCCGGTCGTCGGCTCCGAAGCGGCGGCCGAACAGGGTGGCCACGCCCAGGGACATGAGGGCGGTGTTGCCGGAGGCCAGGCTGCCCCGGACGGTGGGCAACGGCAGCCGGGTGATCTCCTCGGGCGGAGCGGATTCCAGGGAGGCGTCGGTGTCGGCGTGGTCGGCGGCTCCGCTGGGCCGCGCGGTGAGGTAGAGCCGACGCACCTCGACGGCGGGGTCCGGGAACCGGGTTCGCGTCACCCATCCCCCGCCGCCCTGCCGCCGCACGGTCACCGGCCCGTACCCGTCGATGCCGTTGTCGATTCCCTTGAGCCACTTGTCGAACCACGCGCATTGCAGTTCGTCCAGGGCGGGCGGGTTCCCGGGTGCGCCGAATCCGCTGCCGACGCTGATGTGGTAGCCGTCGTCGACGAGCACCTGCTTCGCACCGTCGGTCAGCGCGAGTCGGTCGAACATGTGGAAGTTGGAGCGGTTGTAGACGTCGTGCCACGCGCCGTGGATCCAGGTCGCCGCCGTGACGTCCTCGAACCGGGGCAGCCGGGCCGCCCACTGGTCGTTGAGGAAGCCGTCGGGATGGCCGTCACCGGTGGCGATGCGGGCGGCGAGGCCCAATCCGCTTGCCGGATAGCGGAACCGATCCCGCAGGTACGGTCGCAACACCCGGTTGCGGACCATGCCGCGCGGGGAGGGCAGGAACTTCCCGGCGTTCACCGCCGCCAACCACACCGCCATGCCGGGCGTCGGCACGCCGCCGGTGAGCCCCAGCTCCCGCACCGGATCCTCACCGGCGACGATGGCGAAGACGGCGTCGAGGCCCTCCGGCCGCTGACCGGCCGCGATCAGGGCGGCGATACCACCGTAGGAGATGCCTGTGATCGCGAGATGTCCATCGCACCAAGGCTGTTCCCGTATCCACCGCAGCACCTCGACGTAGTCCTGATGTTCGCGTGGGCTGAAGAAGTCCCAGGTGCCGGTGGAGGAGCCGGTACCGCGCACATCGACCACCAGATCGGCGTACCCGCGCGACACCAGCGTGCGATTGGACGCCCACACGTCCACCGCGCCCCCGGCCGGGGTGTGCAGCAGGTCGCGGCCACGGAAGCGACGCCGATCCGACGGCCGCACCGCATGTCCCGCACGCCGCGCCACCCGCCCGAACCGCCCGGCGACCCGATTGCCCATGCGGTTGTACGGGGTGAAGTTCACGACGACCGGGAACGCGTCGGGCACCACCTCGGTGCGCCGGTAGGCGGGGCGGGTCAGATCGGCGCACAGCACCGCGCCGTCCGACATGGGGATCGTGACCGTGGTGTCCACGTGCACCGTGGGATACCGCTCCGGGCCGATATCGAACCGGGTGTCGGGCGGTAGGGGTACGGGAGCCGGGGTGATGGGTGCGGCCATGGAGCATCCTCTCGACATCGTTGTCTGGGCCACGATGGCCCGATCGCCGATGCAACAACGGTAGTGCCGGACAAATAGTGCTGTCTACGGCTTGATTCGTCCGTCCCAGACGATTACGGTCCGTTATCTGATTCGTAACGGTTGACCTCAACCCAGGTGGCCGAAGCCCTGCGCCTGGCCGAATCCGAGGCGCTCGCCGCCGACGGACGCGCCCCCCACCTTCGACACCATCGTCGACAGCGCGCTCTTCCACGTCTTCGGCGAGGAGCCGGAACTGCGCGCCGAGTACGTGCGCAGCCTGCACGCGGTGTGCGAGCCCGGCGGTCGGCTGCACATCCTCGCGCTGTCGAATCGCGAACCCGGCATCGGCCCGCGCATCGGCGACGACATCATCCGCGAATCATTCAGCGACGGTTGGGAACTGGAGGAACTGAGCCCGTCCCGCTATCTCGGCCGGGTCACCGAACCGGTGGCGGCGGAGGCGGCGGGACTGGAGGTACGGGACGGCCGGGTGGAGGTGGCGGCCCGGCTGGCCCGCTTCCGTCGCCGGTGACCGTCACCTCGGTCCCGTCACCGCAGTCCCGAGAAGTCCCGCGGCACCACGTGGTTGCGGTCGGCGCAGCTGCCCAGCGCGTAGTCCGGGAGCAGGCCGAGATACTGGCGGCGCGTGCGGGTGCTCCAACGCCGCGCCGCCATCGCCCGGGTCTTGTAGAAGTTGACCGTATAGCCGCCCTCGTACACCCGCAGCAGCACATAACCGCCGGGATATTCCTTCACCGAGGCGATTTCGAGGAACTCGACGCCCACCGCGGTGTCCGGCCGGGTGCGGCGGGTGCGGTGGGTGTGCCCGCTGTGGTGCAGGAACACCCCCGGCGCGGCCCGGTAGAGCGCGTGCAGCGCGGCGGCGCTCGCGCGATCCAGGACGAATCCGGGTCCGTGCGAATTGCTCACGGCGGCATGGGCCGTCACCGGATGATGACCGAAGACGAGGGTGGGGCGGTCCGGTTCGGCGGCCAGCAGTTCGCGCAGAGCGGCGCGCTGGTCGGCGTCGAGGATGCCGCCCGCACCGCGCGGGCGCGTGGTGTCCAGGCCGATCAACCGCAACCCGCCCAGTTCGTGGTCGACGAGCCGCTGGTGCGGATGGAAGACCGAACCCCACGGGTCGTCGTCGGCGTCCTCGAGCTGGTCGTGATTGCCCCGGCAGACGAAGTAGTCCCGGCCCAGCGCACCCCAGCCGTCGAGTCGGTCGCGCACGCCGCGCGACTGCTCCGGAGAGCCCTCGTCGGTGAGATCGCCCGCCACGACCAGATGGTCGGCCGCACGATCCGGGGTCCGGAGGTCGTCGAGCACGGCCCCCAGCATCATGTCCGGATGGTCCTCGTCCTCGTGGCGCATGCCGCTGGGCACGCCGGGCAGGAACAACCCGCTCTCCCGTTCGCCGAAGTGAATGTCGTTGGCCAGGGCGATGGTTCGCAGCAGCCGTCCCGGCGGTGGGGTGGCCGTGGTGACGACGCCGGTCGATTCGGGGGCGTCGGCCTGCAAGGTGACCAGGGTGCGGGCCGGGCGGGCGCGCACCCCGTCGGAGTACGCCTCGAAGCGGTAGGAGCGTCCCGGCTCCAGGCCGGTGACCTCGGCGTAGTGGTAGGCCGTACGACGGGTGTCGGCGAACCGGACCGGCAGCGATCCGACGCCGTCCGCGGGACCGATCCGCACCTCGGTGTCGGCGGGCACCGGCCGCGGCCGTCCCAGGCGGTCCCGGGTGCGCGTGGTCCAGGTGAGCACCACCGAGGTATCGGTGACGGTGACCACCTCGAGATCCGAGGCACGCACCGAATCACGCTGCGGACGAGCGGATTCCACTCGCACCACGGTGAAGTGCGAGCGACGGTACACCGGTGTGCGCACCGTGAGGGCGGCCGCTCCGGCGGCGACATTCGCCAGCCATACGGTTCGAAGCAACGGATCCACCATGGTGCCCTCCACGATGTCGGCTCAGCTGTATTCCGACCGTACGGTGGGCAGTTGAACGCTTCGGAGCCCGCGCATGACGTTTCGAGTCTGGACCGGCGAATTCTGTCGCGGGCAGGGACGGCCGCGAACGCTCAGGCCGTGCGCGACGACCGTTCCGCCCCCGGCGCGCCCGACGCCCCGATCAGTTCGGCGAAGCGGGCGGCCACCTTGACGTGGTACATCTCGAACAGATCCTCGAACAGCGCCAGCTGCGCCGCACTCGGTCCGCCGTCGGACTCCCACACCGCCAGCAGGGCGCGCCACACCAGGACGTGCAGGTCCGGTCCGGCGGCGTAGTACGCGGCGACCGCCTCGGGCACGTCCAGCACCGTCTCGCCGATGGAGTTCAGCACGGCCCGGCGCATACCGAGGTCGAGCACGGTGAGCAGCCGCCGCACCAGATCCAGTTCCAGGGCGAGCATGGCACGATGATCCGGATCGGGCATTCGGGCAACGGTTTCCAGCTCGTCCACGGCGGCCGCCAACTCGTTCGGATCGAGCCGCTCATCGCCGTCGGTGTAACCCACGAGAGCGTCCAGGACGATGCCGCGCTCCTCGGCCACGATGCCGCGGAACATCTCCGCGGCCACCTCGGGCGCGCCCAGTGAGAGCTGGAAGACCCGACGGTAGACCTCCGCGCCCCCGTCCGAGCGCACATCGCGAATCACGAAGCCCTTGCCCCGGTACGCCTGGGCGAACCCGTAGGACTCCAGCCTGCCGAGCACCAGCTGCGCGGTGGCCCGGTTCATCTCGAACTCCTCCGCGACCTGCCGCACCGAGGGCATCAGGTCACCCGGTTCGTACACTCCCTCGACGACACGGCGGGCCAGCTCGTCCGCGACATCGGCGACTACCGTCTGAGCTCCCATCGCATCGTCCCTTCCTGCCGTTCAACGTCTGAGACAGTCTAGCGCCCCGGGAGCGGCTCACCTCCGCATCCGAACGTGTGGCTGCGCACAACCCGCCGCGGTGGGCTATGCCGACGCCGTCGCCCCGGCGATTCGGGCCAGATTCACCACGCTGGCTCTTGTCCGCGCGTGCCGGCGACTCACAAGATGAGGGGATGACCGCCGAACCCGCCCTGCTGCCGTCCTCGATACGGGAGGCTTTCGCACCCGCCGTCACCTATCTGAACGCCGCCAGCTACGGACTGATGCCGATCACCGCGGTGGACGCGGCCGGAGCCGCCGAACGCGAACGCATGCGCGGCGAGTTCGACATCCCCGCCGTCGACGCCGTGGCCGCCTCCTGCCGGGAGTCGTTCGCGCGGCTCACCGGGATGCGCGCCGATCAGGTGGCGCTCGGCTCGCAGGTATCGCAGCTGGTGGGCCTGGTGGCGGAGAGTCTGCCCGCGGGCGCGCACGTACTCGTGCCCGAGGGCGAGTTCACGTCGGTGCTGTGGCCGTTCCTGGCCCGGCCGGAACTGCACGTGCGCACCGTCCCGTTGGCCGATATCCCGGAAGCCGTTCGCCCGGAAGACGATCTGGTGGCCGCCGCGGCGGTGCAGTCCGCCGACGGCGCGGTGCTCGATCTGCCCGCCACCGTCGCCGCGGCCCGAACCCACGGAGCGCGAACGCTGCTCGACCTGAGCCAGGCCGCGGGCTGGTATCCCGTGCACGACACCGGGGCCGACTGGGTGGTCAGCGTCGGATACAAGTGGCTGCTCGGCGCGAAGGGCACCGCCTACCTCGCGGGCACCGACGAAGCACTGAATACGCTGCGGCCCTTGGCCGCCGGGTGGTACTCGGGCTTCGACCCGTGGCAGACCTGCTACGACGGCCCGCTGCGGCAGGCCGAGGACGCCCGCCGCTTCGACGTCTCGCCCGTCTGGCCCGCCGTGCTGGCCCAGCGCCCGGCGTTCGACCTCATCGAAGCCGTCGGCATCGAGGCCATCCACCGGCACGATGTCGCACTGGCCAACCGGCTGCGCGCGGGACTGGGCCTGCCCGAGGGTAATTCGGCGGTGGTCTCGCTCGCCGTCACCCCGGACACCCTGGAGCGACTGCGGGCGGCCAAGGTGGTGGGCTCACTGCGCGCCGGACGGCTGCGGCTGGCCTGCCACCTGTACAACACCGAGGACGACATCGACCGCGCCCTGAACGTGCTGAACGGCTAGCTCACGGCGCCAGTTCCACGCCCCGCAGCCGTAGATCGGCGGCGATCCAGTCCACCCCGGCCGCGGTCGCCTCCAGGGTGTCCGGCCCGATCCAGCGGGCCAGACCCCACAGCGTCAGCGCGGCCGCGACCGGACGCCACTCGGCGACGATCTGCGCCGGGGCCGCCTTGTGCCGGGGTGTGCCACCGGCGTTCACACTCGACCCGCACACCAGCCGGTAGAGCAGGCCGCGCAGCCGGTGCGCCGGTGTTCCCGCGGGCTCCCCCGACGGCACGGTGGCCGAATCCCGCTGCGCCCCGGTCAATTGATGGACTTCCTCCGGTGTCAGGAAGCGCCGCGACGGCCACTCCGCCAGCCCCGCGAATTCGCGCTCCTGCCCCACCCCGTTCGCCTTCACGACGCCACCGTATGCGAGCGGCGACCGCGACCACACGACCCCAACACCGTGGGCATCCCGGACCCGGTGGGGACAGTGACGCCGATCTGAGGCCGGTCCATCGGCCCGGGGCACTGTGGGATCGATACCAGGGGCACTGTGGGATCGATGTTGGGGCACTGTGGGATCGGCGGCGAGTGTGGTTGGGTTGTCGGGGTGGACGGAACTCCCTTCGGACGCTATCGCCTCCTCGGACTGCTCGGCGAGGGTGGCATGGGGCAGGTCCATCGCGCCTACGACACCGAGACCGATCGGGTGGTCGCGCTGAAGGTGCTGCCGCCCGACTTCGCCCACGATCCCGTGTACCGGGAGCGATTCCGCCGGGAGGCGCAGGCGGCCGCCAAACTGACCGAGCCGCACATCATTCCGATCCACGCCTACGGCGAGATCGACGGTCGGCTCTTCCTCGACATGCGGCTCGTCGAGGGCATCGACATGTCCACCCGGCTGGCCACCGACGGCCCCATGTCCCCGACCGCGGCGGTGTCCTATGTCGGCCAGATCGCCGCGGCACTGGATGCCGCGCACCGGGCCGGACTGCTGCACCGAGATGTGAAGCCCTCCAATGTGCTCACCACCGCGGACGGTTTCGCGTACCTCATCGACTTCGGGATCGCACGCGGCGGCGGCGACAGCAGCCTGACCACCACGGGCGCGGCAGTCGGCACTTTCGCGTACATGGCTCCCGAGCGGCTCGCGCACGACGAGTGCGACGGCCGGGCCGATGTGTACTCGCTGGCCTGCGTGCTCTACGAATGCCTCGCCGGGGCGAAGCCGTTTCCCGGGGACAGCGTGGAGCGGCAGATCGCCGCGCACCTGTCGAAACCGCCGCCGCGTCCTTCGCTGGCGGACGCGCGGATTCCGGCGACCTTCGACGAGGTGATCGCGCACGGAATGGCGAAGGATCCGGCGCAGCGCTATCCGTCCGCGGGTGCGCTGGCCGCGGCCGCGCGGGAGGCGCTGACGGGCGGCGTGGCCGAGGCGGGCGGCGGGTCGTCCAGAACGGCCGCCACGCAACTCAATACGACGCCCGCGCCCCCACCCACCCCGCCGTATTCGCATCCGGTGTGGACCCGCACCAGGGCGACACCGGGCCCGTCGACGCGCCGGACCGTGCTGGCCGTGAGCACCGGGGTCGCCCTGCTGCTCGTGGCGGCGGTGGTGATCGGCCTGCTCGTGGACCGCGAGTCGTTCTCGGCGGGGCCGACCGGCAGCGCGAGTCCGGGGCCGCCGCTGGCGACGTCCACGGTCGCGGCGACAACCGGTGCGACGACACCGCCCCTGACGCCGACCGCGCCCGCACTGGGCCCGTGGCGGGCCGACACGACCACCGAGGTCACCGCTCCGGAGTCGAGCGCCGTCGGGCTGGCGAACTACGTCCGCGACCACTACGCCCTGCTGCCGTCCGACACCGCCGCCGCGTGGGCCCGCCTGACACCGCGCTATCAGGGCTTCGTCGGTGGCTACGCCGCGTATCAAGACTTCTGGGGCACAGTCGGTTCCGTCACGGTTTCGGAGGTAAGTCCGAATCCGGCGGATCTGACGGTCACCTACCGGCTCTCGCTCCGCTACGCCGACGGTCGCACCGGAACCGAAACCCGGCGGGCTCAGTTGGTGCGGACGGATGACGCGTACCGGATCGACAGCGCGGAGCTCGTACCCTGACACGCGCGATCCGAAACCTTTATGTCCGTTTCATTGCAGGTCATCCGACCGAACCTAACGGTGCGTAATCGAGCGATTGTTGGGCGTGTCGCGCGCGGCACGCCGAGACGGACTGGACTGAGGGCAAATCCCCAGTTTCGTCTGAGCGAGCCATCGACTATTAATGGCATGTGCGATTGCCACTCGTGAACACCTGTCCAGGGTCGGATCGTCTGCTGCGGGAGGAGATATGACGATCGAGTTTCCGTTCGAGGACGATGTCACGCAGCTAGCCAATCGCGTCGAGAAGGCGCGGGGACGGCTGGCGTATCAGTTCGATCCTGCCCTGACCGAAGCGCTGTCCGAAGACGAGCTGGCTGCCGAACGGGAGCTGGCCGAACGGATTCGCATCCAGGACCGCGAACAGCGATGGAAGCAGGTCCAGGCCACCGCGGCGGCGGCCGACCGCGCCAGGGCGACCGGCGAGGAGATCGAGAAGGCCGATATGCGAGATCTGCTGATGGCGCGCAAGGCCATCGCCGCGCAGCGACGCGAATCCAGCCCGCATGCGAAACTGGCCTCGCTCTACAAGCACCGTGCGTGGTCCCTGCGCGCCCTGGCCGGTGTGGTCGGCGCGGGCATGCTGTGGTCCGCGGTCAACGTGCAGCAGAACATCGCGCCCGGCGGCCCCGGCAATCCGCTGTTCTGGTTCAGCTACCTGCTCGAAGGCATGATCAGCGTCTGTCTGATCATCATCATGATCGGCACCAACAAGGTGGCCGAATGGGGTGTGCTGGAGAACCGCCGCCAGGTGCACATCGCCGAATTCGCCCTGCTCTCACTGACCGTCGGCCTCAATACCTACCCGTACGTGGCCGCCGGGGACTGGTACGAGACCGCGGTGCACGCCGTCGCGCCGGTCATGATCGGCGTCGCGCTGCTCATCCACAATGCCGTCAGCGCGCGCTACGGCCAAGCCATCGGCCATGCCACCGAACAGATTCGGGGCCTGCCCGATCCGGCCGAGCAAATCCGGCAGAAGTTACAGGTGCGCAGGCTCTCCACCATGGCGGACTACAAGATGACCGCGCCGCACCAGGCCGTCGAGAAGGCACCCGAGCGCACCGAGACCAAGGAGGGCAGCCCGAAAGATCCGGTGCTGGACGCGGAAACGGTTCCCGCCGAGGATGCCGAAGCCGCGGGCAAGGGCCGCACTCCGGCCCTCGAGGCTGCCCCGGCCGACCGCAAGGGCACCCCGGCGACCACGAAGAACGGTGCCGCACCCAAGCGCAACGGCACCGCGTCGGCCACCGCCGCCACGAACACCATCCCGGCCCCCGCGGCGCCGGAGAAGCGCACCACGGCGGCCGAGACCACCCGCGCGTCGGCCGCTGCGGCCGCCGAGCTGGACGCCAT
>NZ_JASCXP010000047.1:0-27418 GCF_030010695.1 Nocardia sp. CC201C | reverse complement strand
CACCCCGCACAGCCGCCGCGCGATCTCCACGACCCCGACCTCGCCGCGCGGATCGACGAACTGCCGCCGCATCCGCCACGCGAACACCTGATCCCACGACACCCGCACCGCTCGTCCTCCTACCACCGATGAAGCGGCTCTCACCCTACGGCGATCGACCGACACCCAGATGGACTCCGCTGCGGGACGGTGCCGCTGCGGGAGCGCTCAGAGGCGTTCCACGACGGTGGCGTTGGCCAGCCCACCCGCCTCGCACATGGTCATCAGGCCGTAGCGACCGCCGGTCTGCTCCAGATGGTTGAGCATGGTGGCCAGGATCCGGGTGCCGGAGGCGCCCAGCGGGTGCCCGAGCGCGATCGCACCGCCGCGCGGATTCAGCTTGGCCGGGTCCGCGCCCAGTTCGTGCGCCCACACCAGCGGCACCGGCGCGAATGCCTCGTTGACCTCGTAGACGTCGATATCGTCGATGCTCAGGCCCGCCTTGCCGAGCGCCTTGCGGGTGGCGGGCACGACCGCGGTCAGCATGAGCAGCGGATCGTCCCCGGCCACGGCGAAGGAGTGGAAGCGGGCGCGCGGGGTGAGGCCGAGTGTGTTCGCCTTCTCCTCGCTCATGATGAGCGTGGCCGACGCCCCGTCGGTGAGCGGCGACGAATTGCCCGGTGTGATCGACCATTCGATCTCCGGGAACCGCGCCCGATACCGCTCGTCGACGAATGCGGGCCGCAGTCCGGCCAGCCCCTCGGGCGTGGTGGTGGCCCGGATGGTCTCGTCGGCGGTGAGCGTTCCGGCCGCGACGAGTTCCCGGTCGAAGCCGCCGGCGGCGGCGGTCTCGGCGGCCAGCCGGTGTGAGCGGGCGGCGAATTCGTCCAGGGCGGCCCGGTTCAGCTTCCAGCGGGCGGCGATGACCTCGGCCGAAATACCCTGCTGTACGAGCCCTTCCGGATACCGCCCGGCGATGGGTGCGTAGATGTCGACGCCCTGGGTATTGGAGAACATTCGCACTCGCGACATGGATTCCACGCCGCAGGCGATGGCGATGTCGTAGGCACCGGCCAGCACGCCCTGGGCGGCGAAATGCGCGGCCTGCTGACTGGACCCGCACTGCCGGTCCACGGTGGTGGCGGGCACCGATTCCGGGAACCCGGCCGCGAGTAGTGCGATGCGGGAGATATTGCCCGCTTGCTCACCCGACTGCGTGACGCAACCGCCGATCACATCATCGATCAGTGCCGGATCGATTCCGGTGCGCTCGACGAGGCTTTCCAGCACGCCGGCCAGCAGGGTGGCCGGTGCGATATCCGAGAGGCCACCACCGGGTTTGCCCTTGCCGGACGGGGTGCGGACAGCGTCGACGATGACGGCCGAGGTCATGACTGCTCCTTCTTCGGTCCTGCCGGGAACAATGAGAATCCCGGTTAACTTCAGTTACTCTACCGCAGAAGGGGCGGGGCTCCCGGTCACAACGGTCTTACAACACAAGGCAACCTCCCCGCTAATGACCTCACCTGTGCTTATTCTGTCGCCATGACAACCAGCAAAGAGGAAGTGTCGGAAGGGCCGCTCACTATGCTGGCCCGCAGTGCCTGGCAGTGGATTCTGGTCACCGGCGTTCTCTCGGTGGCGCTCGGTATCATCATCCTCGTCTGGCCCGGGAAAACCCTGGTGGTCGCGGGTGTCCTCTTCGGTATTTATCTGATCGTCTCCGGTATTTTCCAGCTCATCGCCGCCTTCGGCGGGCATATCAGCACCGGGATGCGCATTCTGGCGTTCATCAGCGCCATTCTGTCGTTCATTCTGGGCTTCTTCTGTTTCCGCGATGAACTGAACGCGATCTGGCTGCTGGCCATCTGGATCGGCATCGGCTGGATATTCCGCGGCGTCACCGTGCTGGTCACGGCGATCGCGGCGGAGGGCATGCCGGGTCGAGGCTGGTCGATCTTCTTCGGCATCCTGCTCGCCATCGCCGGCGGCTGGCTCATCGCGGTGCCGTTCGCGTCGATCAGCGCACTGACGCTGGTGGTGGGCTGCTGGCTCATCGCCATCGGCATCATGGAGATCATCTCCGCGTTCCAGGTGAAGAGCGACGCCAAGGGACTTCCCCGCGAACTCTAGCAATCAGCATTGTCACGTCCATTCCGGCGGCCGTATTCCTCGTGGGACGGCCGCCGGCCGATGTTCGGAGGTGTACGTTGTGATCATTCGACGGCGAGATCTGTTGCGTACCACCGCTGTCGGCGGTGTGAGCCTGGCGCTCGGCAGCGTGCTCGGTGCCACCATCGCGGGGCGGGAGCGCGATGCGGTGCTATTGGCCCCGACCAGAATCACCGACGCCCGGCTGGGTCGGGCGCGGCTGGTGGCGCGGGACATCCTGGGAGTGGACGAGTCGGGCGCGAATCTGCGGACCCGCTACGGTCATCTGCTCCACGGCGGCGGCCCGGAACCGGCAGCGCAGCCCCTCGATATCGCGGTCGTGGGCGCGGGCGTCGCCGGTCTGGCCTCGGCCTGGGTGCTGGCCCAGGCCGGTCACCGGGTCGTGGTGCTGGAGGGTTCGGACCGCATCGGCGGCCGCATCCGCACGCTGCGCGACGAATTCGCCCGCACCGGCGGTCACGCCGAAGCGGGTGCCATGCGCATTCCCACCACGCATGCCCTGACCATCGGCATGCTGCGTCGGCTGGAGTTGCCCACGCGGCCGTTCCTGCTCGGCCACCCCGAGCGCACGGTGCAGGCGGGCGGGCGGCTGTCGACCCGGGCGGAATACGATCGGGATCCCGCCACCATCGCCGCGGTCTTCGGCCTGGACGCGGTCCCCGGACGCGCCCTGCTCGACGACGCGCTGACGGCGGCGCGCATCGACGCCGGATCCGATGTCGAGGACTGGACCCGCTTCCTGGCCCGCTACGACGAACTGTCGCTGCGGGATTGGCTCACCGCGCGGGGGTTGACCGACAACCAGATCGACTACGTGGGATCCACCGAGGGCCTGACCGCGCGCATGGGTCTGAGCCTGACCCACAACATGATGACCGCGACCTATCTGAAGCCGGGCACCGAACTCGTCGAAGTGGTGGACGGCACCGATCGGCTGACCTCGGAGCTGGGTTTCGCGGCGGTGGCGGCCGGGGTGGACCTGCGCACCGGCGCGGAGGTCACCGCCATCGACGGTGGCGACGCCCGCGTGCGCGTGACCCACGGACCGGACGCGGCCGTGCTCGAGGCCGACCGCGTGGTGGTCACCGCACCGTTCTCGCTGCTGCGGCATCTGACCTTCCGTCCGCATCTGTCCTACGGCAAGCAGCGCGCCATCGCCGAACTGCACCACGACGCCGCCACCAAGACCTTCCTGGAGTTCTCCACCCGCTGGTGGGAAGGACACGGCGGGGTAGATGTCACCGATACCGCGCCACGGGTCACGGTGTACCCGTCGCATCCGGTCGGCGACGGCGGCGTCGTCATCGCCTCCTACACCTGGTCCGACGACGCCCGCGCCTGGGACGCGTTGACCCCGCGGCACCGCGCCGCCGAATGTCTGGACCACCTCGTCGAGCGCTACGGCGACCAAGTCCGCGCGGCCTGGACCGGCGGTTACGCCTCGCACTCGTGGGCGCAGGACCGCTGGGCGGGCGGTGAGGCCGCGGTGTACCTGCCCGGTCAGGCCGTGGAGATCGGACCCGACACCCGCACACCGGAAATGGACGGCCGGGTCGTCTTCGCCGGAGACGGCACCTCCACCCGCGGCCGTGCCTGGATCGAGGGTGCGCTGGAGAGCGCGGCCCGCGCCTGCGCGGACCTGGGCGTCACCGTGCGCCAGACCTGACGCACGCCGTGCGATCGTGCATCGAGTGCCGGGACCTACCGGGATCGCTTGGGCCGCTTGTCCATCAGCCGCAGGATGAGCGGGGTGAAGATGAGCTGCATGGCCAGATCCATCTTGCCGCCCGGCACCACGATGCAGTTCGGCCGCGACATGAACGAATCGTGCAGCATGGACAGCAGATACGGGAAGTCGATCACTTTGGGGTCGGCGAAGCGGATCACCACGAAGCTCTCGTCGGCGGTGGGTATCGTGCGCGCGGTGAACGGATTCGAGGTGTCCACGGTCGGCACCCGCTGGAAGTTCACGTAGGTCCGGGAGAACTGGGGACAGATGTACTTCACGTAGTCGGGCATGCGTCGCAGGATGGTGTCGATGATGGCTTCGCTGGAGTACCCGCGTTCGGTCTTGTCGCGGTGCACCTTCTGAATCCATTCCAGATTCACGATGGGCACCACACCCACCAGCAGGTCCGTGTACCGGGCGACATCGAGGGTGTCGGTGACGGCCGCCCCGTGCAGGCCCTCGTAGAACAGCAGGTCGCTGCCGGGCGACAGTTCCTCCCACGGGGTGAAGGTGCCCGGCGGCTGCCCGTAGGGTTTGGCCTCGTTCTCGTCGTGCAGATAGCGGCGCACCATGCCGACGCCGGTCTCCCCGTAATCGCGGAACAGCGCCTCCAGCTCGGCGAGCAGGTTCGCTTCCGGCCCGAAGTGCGAGAAGGACAGATTCCGCTGCTGTTCGGCCTCGGCCATGGCCATGCGCATCTCGTTGCGGTCGTAGCGGTGGAACGAGTCCCCCTCCACGATCACCGCGTTGATCCCCTCCCGGCGGAATATCTCCTGGAACGTCCGCGTGACGCTGGTCGTCCCGGCACCGGACGACCCGGTGATCGCGACCACGGGATGTTTGACCGACATGGAACCTCCTCGATTGCCGGACAACGGAATTGCCCCGATGGAGCGGCCCGGTCAGCGGCCCGCCGATCGGAACAGCGAGCGTGTGCCGAACAGCGAGGCGTCGAAGGACGGCCCCTCCTCGGGTTCGCGGTGGTAGCGCTCGATGCGCTCGACCTCGTTGCGGGAGCCGAAGATGAACGGAATGCGCTGGTGCAGCTCTTCCGGCCGCACCTCGAGCACCCGTGCATCGCCCGTGGTCGCCCGCCCTCCGGCCTGTTCGACGACGAAAGCGATCGGATTGGCCCCGTACAGCAGCGAGACCCGCGGCGGCCGCTTGCGGGTGTCGCGCGGGTACAGGTACACCCCGCCGCGGGTGAGGATGTGGAAGATGTCGGCGACCAGTGAGGCCACCCACCGCATATTGAAGTCGCGTCCGCGCGGCCCGTCCACGCCTTCCAGGCATTCGTGCACGTAACGGCGTACCGGCCGCTCCCAGAACCGCTCGTTGGAGGCGTTGATGGCGAATCCGGCGGTGTCGTCGGGAATGCGCATGCGCGGATGGGTGAGCACGAACGCGCCGATCTCCCGGTCCAGGGTGAATCCGTCCACCCCGTCGCCGGTGGTGAGCACCAGCATGGTGGCGGGCCCGTACAGGGTGAACCCGGCGCACACCTGCTGTGCGCCGGGTTGCAGGAAGTCCGCGGCCGTCGGTTCGCGCCCGTCCTCGGGGGCGCGCAGCACGCTGAATATGGTTCCGACGGGCAGGTTCACATCGATATTGCTGGACCCGTCGAGTGGATCGAAGGCCAGCAGGTACTTGCCGCGCCGCACCTCGCTGGGCACCGTGTGCACTCCGCTGAGCTGCTCGGAGACCAGCGCGGCCAGTGGCCCGGTCCACTGCGTCTCGGCCACCATCACGTCGTGGGCGATGGCGTCCATCTTGCGGTGCACCGTGAGCGGCAGATTGTCGGCGTCGGCGGCCCCGAGTGAGCCCACGATGGCACCTCGCGTGACCCGATTGGCGATGATTTTGGTTGCCGTGGCCAGCACATTCACCAGGGCCGAGAATTCCCCGGAGGATCCGGGATGCCGGTGCTCCTGCTCGATGGTGTAGCGGGTGAGGGTTTTCAGTCCTTCGGGCACGGGCCCTCTCATTTCATCACGGGGACGGCCCTTCCTGCGGGGCGTCCGCGAATACACTGCTGCCGTAGACGTCACTGTCGATGAGGGTGATCAGGTCGTCCCGGCCGACGGGACGGTGCAGTTCGACCAGCCGCTTGGCCTGGCGCAGGCGGCAGCGGTCCAGGGCATTGCGCACGCTGCGGGCATTGGCGAAACGCGGGCGCGCCATCCGTAATTCGAGGTAGCGCGAGAACGCGGCCACGGCGAGCTCGTCGAAGCGGAAGTTCTCCTGTCGCACCATGAGCTGGGCGATGCTCAGCAGTTCCGCGTGGGTGTAGTCCGGGAACTCGATGTGGTGGGCCACCCGGGAGGACAGGCCGGGATTGGCGGAGAAGAAGGTCTCCATCCGGTCCGGGTAACCCGCGAAGATGACGACGAGGGTGTTGCGCTCGTTCTCCATCTCCTGCAACAGGATCTCGATGACCTCCTGGCCGTAGTCGCGCTCGTTCTCCGGCCGGAACAGGTAGTACGCCTCGTCGATGAACAGCACGCCCCCGGCGGCCTTGGCGAGCGCCTCCTTGGTCTTGGGCGCGGTGTGCCCGATGAACTGGCCGACCAGATCGTCGCGGGTGACGGTGTGCACCTTGGGTTTCCGGATATAGCCCAGCGCGTGCAACATCTCGGCCATGCGCAGTGCGACGGTGGTCTTACCGGTGCCCGGCCCGCCGGTGAAGCTCATGTGCATGGTGGGCCGGGTCGCCCAGAGGCCGAAGCGCTCACGAGCCCGGTCGATCAGCAGCAGTGACGCGATCTCGCGTACCCGGAGTTTGACATTGGCGAGGCCGATGAGTTCGGCGTCCAGCCGAGCCAGGGTGTCTTCGACGTCCTTGCCCGCGATATCGGTGGACAGGTCGAGCACGGCGTCGTCGGCGAGCAGGTGGTCGGCCGCCGGATCCTCGGATCGAGGATCCGCCGCGGCCGAACCGCGCATCGGGCCGGGGCTCGTGACCCCGGGACGGTGCATCTGAAACCCGGTCGCCGGACGTTCGGATGCAGGCTTCCGAACGGGCGGCGCCGTGTGGCGATCTGTACTCACAATCGGCCTCCCGCAGGGTAGTACGGTCAGTCTCGATACCGGTCACCGGGTGGGACCTCGGTGGCATAGGCATGAAAACCATAGCGCTGCAACCTATCCCGGCCTTCGGCGCGGTCGAGCCGGAATCCCGGCTCGCTGGGCGGGCGCTGCACCAGGAAGCTCAGGGCGGTGGTCTGCCGCCCGTAGCTCGCGTCATAGGCGTTGACCCGGATGTAGTGGCGCGGGAAGGTGGCCCGGCAGGCGTTGATCTCCGCGAGCACTCCGTCGGGTTCGTCGAGATCGAACAGCGGCAGCCCCCACATCTCCCAGTAGCTGTTGCGGGGATGAGGATCGTCGGTGTACTCGATGGATACCGGCCAGTTCTCGAGCAGGGCGTAGCGCACCTGGGCGGCGATATCGGCATCGCTGAGTTCGGGCAGATGGGAGAAGGTGCCCTGACGCAGATACATTGCGACTCCTTGTCGTCGAGCGGTCAGCGGCTGGCCGTGGGCACGGCGTCGGGCGCGTCGGTGGAGGTGTAGTCGAAGGTGACATCACCCCAGGTGGCCAGCGCCACCTCGAGCGGACGGCAGTGCTCGGCCGCCTGGCGCAGCACGTCCGGTCCCTCCTTGAGCAGGTCGCGACCTTCGTTGCGCGCCTTCACGACCGCCTCCAGCGCGACCCGGTTGGCCTCCGCGCCCGCTGCGATGCCGAACGGGTGTCCGATGGTGCCGCCGCCGAACTGGAGGATCACGTCGTCGCCGAACAGGTCCAGCAACTGGTGCATCTGCCCCGCGTGGATGCCGCCGGAGGCCACCGGCATGACGCCGGGCAGGCTGGCCCAATCCTGGTCGAAGAAGATGCCGTTGGTGGGGTTGGCCGGAATGTAGTTGTCGCGCAGGGTGTCGTAGAAGCCCCGCACCGTGTGCGGATCACCCTCGAGCTTGCCGACGACGGTGCCCGCGTGCACATGGTCCACACCGATGAGGCGGCACCACTTGGCCAGCACCCGGAAGCTCACGCCGTGGGTCTTCTGCCTGGTGAACGTGGAGTGTCCGGCGCGGTGCAGGTGCAGCAGCATCCCATTGCGGCGTGCCCATTTGGCCATGGACTGCATGGCGGTGTACCCCACGGTCAGGTCCATCATGATGATCACGCTGCCCAGGGATTTGGCGAACTCGGCCCGCTCGTACATGTCCTCCATGTCCGCGGCGGTCACATTGAGGTAGTGCCCCTTGAGTTCCCCGGTTTCGGCGATGGCGCGGTTGACGCCCTCCATGGCGAACAGATAGCGATCCCGCCACCGCATGAACGGCTGCGAGTTGATGTTCTCGTCGTCCTTGGTGAAATCGAGACCGCCCTTGCATGCCTCGTATACCACACGTCCGTAGTTGCGGGCGGAGAGTCCGAGTTTCGGTTTCACGGTGGCGCCGAGCAGTGGCCGCCCGTATTTGTTGAGATACTCCCGTTCCATAACGATTCCGTGCGCCGGACCCTGAAAGGTCTTGACATAGGCCACCGGAATGCGCATATCCTCCAGCCGCAATGCCTTGAGCGGTTTGAAGCCGAAAACATTGCCGATCACCGAGGAGGTGAGATTGGTGATCGACCCCTCCTCGAAGAGATCGAGATCGTAGGCCACATAGGCGAAGTACTCGCCGGGACGGCCGGGCACCTCGTCGACGCGGTAGCACTTGCCGCGGTACCGGTCGTGCGCGGTCAACCGGTCGGTCCACACCACCGTCCAGGTGGCGGTGGAGGATTCGCCCGCGACGGCGGCGGACGCCTCGACGGGATCGACGCCCTGCTGCGGGGTCACCCGGAAGACGGCCAGCACGTCGGTATCCTTGGGCTGATAGTCGGGAGCGTAGTATCCCATCGACGCATAGGACTGCACGCCCGGATCCCACCGGTCACGTTCTGGTGTGTCAGCCATTGTTCCTCCTGCTCGCGCCGGTGGTCGACTTGCGAATTCCAGGATGACGGCGGCGTTATCGACAAACAATTCGATTGTTTCTCGTCTCGCTCAACTATTTCGTCGAGTTTGCTACCGTCTGACGATGGGTACGGTCAGTGCGGTGCGGATGGAAACCTTTCTGGCCGTTGCGCGGCACAGCAGTATTCGCCGCGCGGCCGCGCAGCTGCACATCACCGAGGCCGCCGCATCGGCCGCCGTCGCGCACATCGAAAAGCAGTTGGGGGCGAAACTCATCGCCAAATCCGGTCGCGGCATCGCCCTCACCGAGGCGGGCCGCATCTACGCCGATTACTGCCGCAGCATTCTGGGCCTGATGAACGAGGCGCACGCGGCGGTGCAGCGAGCCGAGACCGGTCGGCTGCGCATCGGGGTGGTCGCCACCGCCGGGGAGTACGTGCTGCTGCGGCTGCTGGCGTCGTTCCGCACGCGTTATCCGGATGTCGAGGTGGGCTTGTCGATCCACCCGCGCGATGTGCTGTTCCTCGAATTGACCCATCACGAAACGGATCTCGTCATCGCGGGCAGGCCGCCCAGCGACGGCGGGCTGATCACCCGAGCGCTGCGCCCGAGCCGCCTGGTAGTGGTGGGCGCGCCGGGACAGTTCCCCGACCCGGCCACCGCGACCTGGCTGTTGCGCGGCAAGGGATCCGGCACCCGCGACACCACCCTGGCACTGCTGGACCGCCTGGAGATCGCGCCGCCCACCCTCACCCTGGGCACGCACGGCGCGGTGCTGGCGGCGGCACGAGAAGGGTTGGGCATCACCCTGATTCACAGCGATGCCATCGACGGCGACCTGGCCGAGGGCTCACTGCAACTGCTGGCGGTCGAGGGCACTCCCCTCGACCGCCCGTGGCATGCGGTCACCACCCGCACCCCCACCCCCACCGCCCGACTGTTCCTCGGGCACATCACCGATCCGAACGCGGTGGGGGCGGCGGCCTTCCGCCGCTGTCATTCCGAGCGCAGTACCTCCGCGGCCTCCAACCGTCCGGCCCGATAGGCCGGATAGAGGCTGGCCAGGGCCACCAGGGCGAGCACCGCCCCCGCGGTCACGAGCAGCGGTCCGGCGACGACGCCCCAGGCGAGTTGGAAGCCGTAGAACACCGGAGACGCGGTGGCCTGGAGCTGGATCAGGCCCAGCCCCCCGGCGGTGGCGAAGGCGACGGTTAGCCCGGCCAGCAGCGCCGCCTGCGCCAGCACCACGGCGCGCTCGGTGCCCACGGTGCTGCCGATGGCCCGCAGGACCGCGCGCTCGCGTCGCCGCTGCACCAGGGCGAGGACGAACACATTGAGCACGCTGATGCCCGCCGTGATCATCATGACGTAGCCGCTGATGGTGAACGGTTCGAAGAAGCGGGTGATGGCGCGTTCACCGGTTGCGCGCCAGGTGTCGTCGTCGTAGACCGACAGCCCCGCATCCAGTGCGAGGTAGTCCTCGCGGTGGGCGGCCGCGTCGGCGGCGGAGTCGTATCGGACGACCACCTGGTCCCGTACCGCCGCCCAGTCCCGTTCGGCCGTGGCCGCCGAGACCAGCACGATATCGCCGAGTGTGGAGTCGTTGACGACGCGCGGCCGGAACAGTCCCGCCACCCGGAATTCCTTGCGCCCCTGCGGTGTCGGCAGCGTCACGGTGTCGCCGACGCCGACGCCGAGATGTCCGGCCGCTACTTCGCTCAGTCCGATCTCCCCCGCGCCCATGCCACGCCACAGCGCTCGAGCGTCGGTGACGGTGTCGACCGCGGCCTCGGCGTACCAGCCGCCCGGGTCCACCCCGACCACGATGCGCGGTTCGGTGGTGGACGGGATCATGGCCGTCCACCGGGAGGTGGTCTCCCGCCCGCCGGCGGCCCGTTGGATCAGCTCGAAGGTGGCGGGCGCTATGCGTCCGCGCCGCTGGTCCAGGATGGCCTGCGGCGCGATGACGAGGGCGTCGGAAAGCCGCTGCGCCTTCTGCTCGGCCACTTGATCGGCCGCCAGCCGCTGCACGCTGGCGGAGCCGACCGCCAGGCTGGTGCCCACGGTCATGACGGCGACCGTGGTGGCGAACAGGGTGGCGTAGCGGCGGATGTCGGCGGCCACGAGCCGTCCGGTGCGCGGGTGGCGGCGGGCCAGCAGGCCGGTCAGGCCGGTGGCGATGCGCGGTGTGGCCCAGAGGGTGACGGCCGCGACCCCGGCCAGTCCGAGGAACAGCCCGCTGCTGCCCAGATTCAGGTCCACCAGGCCGCTTTGGAAGCGTTCCAGCAGGGCCACCGCACCCGCGATGGTGATCAGGCCGAGGATGAGCACCCACAACCGAATCCGGCGACCGCCGCGCACCACGCCGAAGCTCGACATGGCCGCCAGCGGCCCGTCGCGGACCAGTCGCCAGGCCGGTCCGGCCATGGCCAGCACCCCGCACAGCACGCCCGCGCCGAGGCCGAGGCCGATCAGCCCGAGACTCCATCCGACGGCGATCTCGGCCCCGGAACCGTCGAGCATGGTGCGGCCGAAACGGTCGATGAGGAAGTCGCCCAGCAGATATCCGCTGGGCACGGCCACAAGTCCGCCGATCGCCCCGATGACCGCGCCCTCGCCGAGGAACCCGGCCAGCAGCGAGCGCGGCGTCGCACCGATCGCGCCGATGGTGCCCATCACCGCTCGGCGCTCCTCGATGCTGAGCAGAATCGTATTGACCGCGATGAGGATTCCCACCAGGATCCCGCTCAGCGCCGTGAGGTTCAGGCTCTGCTTCGCGCCCGCGTAGACCACCGGGAGCTGTGGCCGCGGCGGTCCCGCGGTGGCCACGTCCGCCACGATGCGGTCCACGTCGGCGGCGATATCCGCACCCGGCGCGGGCAGCACGAACGCCGCCGTCACGAATCCGCTGCCGCCCAGCAGATCCGCGGCGCTGTCGGTGTCGGGGGCGAAGAGCACATGGCCACCGTTGATGCCCGCCACCCGATCGTATTCGGGAAAGGTCCAGCCCAGGTGTGCGCTCCCCGCGGGCTGGCCGGGAATGCGCACCTCGTCGCCGAGGCGCAGTCCGAGCCGGTCGGCGACCACGGCGGGTATCTCGAACGGCACTCCGGGCCCGTCGGCGGGGCGTTCGGTGCGCGCTCGCTGCTCGCAGTCGAACGGCCCCACCAGCAGCTCGATGGTGCACGGCGCACCCATGACGAAGAATCCGTGCCGCGTACCGCCCACCTCGAGCGGTGCCATGCCCGCGACGAACGGCACCACGGCCTCCGCCTCCGGGATCTCCGAACGCAGCCGCTGCACCACCGCCACCGGCAGCCGCCCGGCGACGGCGGGTGTCACCTGGATGGCGCGATCCCCGGCGTAGGCGGTGAGCGACGGTCCGAAGGCGTCGAAGGGCCGGGTCACTTCACGCTGCAACTGCACCATTCCGAGCACCAGCGTGACCCCGAGCGCCACCCCTATGACGCTGGAAATCGTTCTGCGCCAGTCGAAGAGCAGCGCGGTGAGATGGACCCGGCGGAAGCGGGCCCAGCCCGCCCCGACCCGCCTCACCGGTCCGGCTCCAGCGCCCGCTCGTCGGCCCGCCCGTCCACCAGGCCGATATGGCGGGTGCCGTAGGGCGAGGCCGCCGGATCATGGGTGACCACGATGACGGCGGTGTCGTTCTCCTCGGCGAGTTCGCGCAGCAGCGACAGCACCGCGTCGGAGGATGTGGAGTCGAGATTGCCGGTCGGTTCGTCGGCCAGCAGCAGCGCGGGCCGCGCCACCATGGCCCGCGCCACCGACACCCGCTGCATCTGACCGCCGGACAGCTCACCGGGCCGGTGCCGGGCACGGTCTCCCAGACCCACCCGCTCCAGCAGTTCCCGGGCGCGGGCATCCGCGGTACGCGCCGGGACGCCGTCGAGAACCAGTGGTAGCGAGACGTTCTCGACCGCGTCGAGCATGGGCACCAGATTGAAGAACTGGAAGACGAAGCCGAGGCTGCGGCGGCGGAAGGCCGAGCGCGCGGTGGCGCTCAACGCCCAGATGTCCTCCCCCCGCACGGTGACGGTGCCGCTGTCGGGTGCGTCGAGCCCGCCCGCCACATGCAGCAGCGTGGATTTGCCCGCGCCGGACGGGCCGGTGACGATCACGAACTCCCCCGCCGACACCGTGAGGTCCAGGTCGCGCAGCGCGTGCACCCGCTCCTCACCGCGCAGGTACGACTTCGACACCGCGCTCAGCTCCAGCAGCGCCGTCATGCCGGGGCCGCTTCCGTCGCGGGGCGCACCCGCAGCAGCAGCTGATGTCCGTTGCGAATGGTCTGCACCGGTTCCAGTCCGGCCCCGGCGACCAGCTCCAGCACCTGGTCGGCGGTGAAATTGCTGGTGATGGTGTTGGTTCCGACGAACCGCTCGATGAGCCGGTCCTTCCAGGGCACCCCGGGACTGGTCAGCACCGACAGCGACAGTTCCCCGTCGTCGGCCAGCAGCGCGGCCATATGCTTCAGCGCGAGCTGCGGCTCCGGGAAGACATGCAGCGCACCGTAGCAGCCCAGGGCCCGCACCGAGCCCGGTTCCAACCCGAGCGTGTTCACGTCCTGGATCAGCGACACCGCCCCGGGCACCCGGCGGAAACGTTTGGCGTTCTTGCGCAACATATCCGGGGACAGGTCCACGAACAGCAGCGGCGGCAGCGTGCGCACCTTCGCTGAGCGGATGGCGAAGGTGGTGAGGCTGCCGTCGCCGACGCCGATATCCACGAAGGCCGCGCCCCGCTCGGCGGCGGCCGCCAGCTGTCCGCCGTAGAAGCGCCCGAGTACGCCGAGTTTGCCGCTCCAGACGATCCAGAACACCAGCGTGGCCACGATCGGATACGCCTTGGAGTAAATGCGGTAGGCGAACCGCACCTTCTCACTGGCGATTTCGCGGCCGGTGTAGGTGTCGGCGGTGGCGTCGGCGTAGAGCCGCAGGCGGGTGTCGACCGGGCGCAGGCCGACCTCGCCCGCGGCGGTGACCAGTGCGCCGGTGTCGTCCTCACGCAGCGGTTGCCGGGTGATCGGATGGACGAACGGCGGCAGCGCGGCGATCGCGGAGTGATCGGCACCGGTCCCGGTCAGCCCGTAGTAGTCGCGCACCAGTCGCGCGTACAGGCCCGCGGGCAGCAGCCGGCGCGCCCAGAACGAGGACCGCACGTCCCGGCCCACCCGGTACACGGCGCGCGGGTGCCGCCGGGTCAGGGCGCGCAGCACGGCTGCGGCCACCACCTCCGGATCCTGACCGTTCGCCAAGTGTTCGGCATTGCGGCGGGCCACTTCGGCGCTGACGGCACGGTACACGCTCAACTCGTCACCGCCGCGCCGCGCCGCGGCGAGAATGCCGGTGCGGGTCCATCCGGGAATCAGCGTCACCACCTCGATTCCGAATGGCGCGGCCTCCATGCGCAGTGCCTCGCCGAGTTTCTCCACCGCCGCCTTACTGGCCGAGTACCACCCACCGAACGGCTGCGCGACACCGGCCGCGCCGGAACCCACCACCACGATCCGGCCGCTGCCCTGCCGGCGCAGCGCCGGCAGGACCGCCCGCGCCACCCGCGCGGTGCCGATGGCGTTCACATCCAGCAGGGCCGCGGCCTCGGCCGGGGTGGTCTCCTCCACCGCCCCGGCGAGTCCGTATCCGGCGCAGGTGATCACCGCGCGCACGGTGCGGTGCCGTTCCACGGCGTCGTCCACCCACAGCCGCACCGCCTCCTCGTCGCGCACGTCGACGGCCGCGATCGGGAACGGCGACCGCTCGGGCACCGCGACATCCGCGCCCACGACGCGGAAGCCGCACTCGGACAGCAGTTTCCCGGTGGCCAGGCCGATGCCCGAGCCCGCGCCGGTGATGAGCACCACGCCGGGTTGTTCTTTCATATCGCTCGTACTCCTTCTGTTCGACTGGGCGGCTGTCGAAGCGCCCGCTGGCGACTCCCGTTCAGGCGCACACCAGCAGCGCCCGAGGCAGCACCTCGAGGGTTGCGCCCTCCACGACGGTGATCTCGCCGTCGAGTTCGAGCGGGCTGGGATATTCGGGACGCAGATCCACCCGGGCCGACCGTTCGCAGCGCGCCAGGGCGGAAGCGCGGAAGCGCCCGCGGTACAGACCCGCGATGAGGCGCAGTACGGCGGGCCGGGAGGCCGCCGACCAGATGTTCACGTCGAACCGCCCGTCATCGGCGGTTACGCCTGTGTCGTAGCGCATTCCACCGGCGAAGTGCACGGACTTGAGCACGCTCACGGTGGTGACGGGCGCGTGCTGTCGCCACCCCTCGCCCCGGATATCCACGCGCAGCGGGTCGAAGGTGGCGATCGTACGCAGCGCGGTGTAGGCGATGGCCGCGTCGGTGTTGCGTGGTTTGAGCCACGCGGTGAGCCCGCCCGCCGCATTGAAATGGTGGTTGCCCGCCGCGACCAGGCCCATACTGGCGTTGAGCAGGAAGTAGCGGATCCGGCGGGTGCCGTCCGGCAGCAGCATGGTGGCCTTGCCGACATCCATGCCGCGCGCCCGCCCGAGGTCGGTGCGCGCGGGCACCCCGGCCAGCATCCGGTCCGCGGCGGCGGGTTTGTGAAAATCGTTGGAACTGCCCAACCCGATGGCCCCCAGCGCGATACGGGGATCGCGCGGCCGGTCGACGGCCGGGTCCATGAGCGCGTTGAGCACCAGCCCGACCGTGCCGTCCCCGCCCGCGGCGATCACCGCGTCGTGCCCGGCGTCGACGGCGGCGCGCACCGCCCTCTCCGCCTCGGCCGCCGAATCCGGTGCGGCCATGTCGATATCGGGTCGACGCTCGAGCAGCACCTGGCGCACCTGCGGCCATCGGGTGGCGGCTCCGCCCTTGGCGGTGGGATTCACGACGAGAAACACGAGTCCTCCGGTAGTCCGAGCCAATCGGCGAGACCGTGCCAGTCGCCGCCGGTGACGAGTTCGTTGTCGGTGCCGCCGTGCAGCAGGTACACGGGAATGCCGAGTGCGGTGGCGGGCGGATCCTTGACCGGGTCGTTGCCCACCATGACGCACTGCTCACCGGTGACACCGAGCAGCTCCAGCAGTTCGGCGTAGTACTCGACGCGGGGTTTGGCCCGGCGCATGGTCTCGCCACTGCATATGTGCGTGAAGACGACGGGATCAATTCCGCCCCAGCGCAATCGGTTCTCCGCCGTGCTGCGCGGCCACAGTGGGTTGGTCGCCACCACCTGCGTCACCCCGCGCTCGGCGAGCAGGTCCACCAGTACCCGTGCCGCCGGTACCGGACGGAAGCAGCGCCGCAGCCGGGGCAGCCCGGTGGCGGCCAGGGCACGGAATCGGCGGTCGGCCTCGGGAACCGAGACGGCCGCCCGCTCGGCGAGCAGGCGCACCAGCAGGTCGTGGTTGGTGAGCTCACCGTCGTTGCGCCGCACCTGATCCAGGGTGACGCGCAGCATGGGCAGGAATCGGTGCGGCGGCAGCACATCCCGGAAGGCGGCGGCGGCCACCAACGGCATGAGCAGTCCGAAGGTCCGCTGCCGCAGCCCGACCAGGGTGCCGTCCAGATCCCACAGCACCGTGGTCACCCCCGGGCGTCCCGGTAGCGGCATGCTCACTCCTGACTGTCCGCGACCGCCCGCAGCTGTGCGGGGGTCATACCCACCCGAGCGGCGAACGCGGCCAGATCGACGGTGTCGCCGGTGGATCCGCGCACCGTGCGCGCGGCGCTGACCCCGAGATCGGCGACGGTCTTGGCCAGCGCGGCCGGAAACAGCCATCGACCCAGGTCGCGCTGGAACACCCGGGTGAGCCGGTAGGGCGCGGCCACCCGCGCCCCGGCCCGCGACAGCGGGTTGTCGGTGCGCAGCGAACTCATGCGCGCCGCCTCGTCACCGGGGACGAACAGCAGATTGCGCCACAGTGCCGCGAACCGGGCCACCTTCTCCCCCAGCGCCTGGGTGGCGTTGAACTCCAGATACGCCTTCTCGATGGTGGCGGTGTGCGTGGACCGGCTGCGCAGCAGCGTGTGGATGTCGCGGGTCTTGCGGTCGACGTCGTAGCGGTAGAAACGGTCGGCGTGCGGGCGCGTCCACGCCACCAGCGCGGCGATCCGCTCGTCCGGCACGAGGCGCTGGGTCAGCGACAGCGCGTGATAGACGAGATTGTGCGATCCGGCGGCGGTGACCGCCTCCCGCACCTGGCCGTAGTCCAGGTCGTCGCCAGCGTGGCGCACCAGATTCCAGATGTCGGCGAGCTCGCGCACCCCGGTCTTGTAGTACGGCAGGTGGACGCACAGGTGGTGCAGATTGTCCTCGTGCGCCATGGCCCAGGCCGGGACACCGTGGAAGTCGATGGGCCGCACCCGCTTCCAGATGGCGTTGTAGTCGATGGCGTACGGCGCGAGCGGCGTGATGAGCCCCCAGTGGGTGCCCACCACCAGCGCACCGTCGCGGGAGACGAACGACGGCAGATGGTGCGAACGCCGCTCGCGCACCCGGGGCTCCTTGCCCAGCAGTTCCGAGACGCTGAACATGCCGAGATCCCGGTAGATCTCGACGGCGGCGTCGACCTGCTCGATATCGAGCAGAATGTCGATATCGTTCATGCGCTTGTAGTACGGGTCGCCGTAGACCTCGGACGCGAACAGCATGCCCTTGAGCACGACGCAGCGAATACCGGCCGTGTCGAACCGCCGCAGCAGCTCCTTGGCCCCCACCAGCCGCCGTTCGTTGGCCGCCGCGATCTCGTCGGAGACGGCCTGGAACGCACCCGCCAGCGGCACCCGGTCGAACAGGCCCTCGGCGGTGAGCCGACGCTGCACCAGCGGCACGGTCGCATTGCGCCGCGCCAGATGCAGCACCTCCACCCAGTCCATCTCCCCGCGGGCCAGGTCGCGCAACTGGGCGCGCTCGGCATCGGTGGGCGCGGCCAGGGCGGCGAGCACCAGCAGCCGTTCGGCGGGCGTGCCGCCCGCCGCGATGAGGGCGTCGGTCATCGGGAGGCTCCGATCTGGTCGGGGTGGAAGCCGAACCGGCGCGCCACCGCGTCGATCCGGTCGACGGCGACATCCAGGTGCTCGGTGCTCAGCGTGGCCATCATGGAGATCCGCAGCCGTTGCAGATCCCGTGGCACCGCCGGGAATTCGACACCGTTGACGAAGACGCCCGCCCGGTGCAGCGCGGCCACCACCTCGGCGACCGGCACGGTGGCGGGCAGGATGACGGGCACGATCGCCGTCACCGGGTCCACCGCGAACCCGCGCCGCCGCAGCGCCGCCGCGAAGTAGGCGGTATTGGCGTGCAGGGCCGCCACCCGTTCCGGGTGGGCCTCGATGAAGTCGATCCCGGCCAGCACCGAGGCGACCACGGCGGGCGACAGCGACGCGGAGAACATGTAGGAGCGGGCGAAGAAGCGCAGCGAATCCACCAGCGCCCTGCTGCCCGCCACGAAACCGCCGGTGGTGGCGAACACCTTCGAGAAGGTGCCCATGGCGATGTCGACCCCGCCGTCGAGCCCGAAATGTTCGGCCGCGCCGTGCCCGCGGGCGCCGAGCACCCCCGTTCCGTGTGCATCGTCCACGGCCAGCAGCGCGCCGAAATCGTCACAGAGAGAACGGATTTCGGTCAGCGGTGCGATATCGCCATCCATGGAGTAGACGCCCTCCACGGCGACCACCACATTCGCGCCCGGATTGCGCCAGCGCACCTGCATGAGCCGGTAGCGCAGATGGTCGAGGTCGTTGTGGTCGAAGGCCATCGACCGCACTCGGCCCAGTTGGATGCCGTCGTAGAGGCTGGCGTGGTTCTGCTCGTCGTAGATCAGGATGTCGCCGCTGCGCAGCAGGCCGGTCACCCAGCCGACATTGGCGGCGAATCCGGAGGAGAAGAGCATGGCCGACTCGCAGCCCTTCACCGCCGCGAGCCGCTGCTCGAGCTCGAGATGGAGCGATGTGGTGCCATTGAGCAATGGCGGGCCGCCGCAGCCGATTCCGTACTTCCGGGTGGCGGCCACCGCCGCCTCGATGATCTCCGGTTCGTCGGCCAGGCCCAGATAGTTATTGGACCCCAGCATGATCACCTCGCGGATGTCCCCCGTCTCCGGGTCCCGCGCCCGCACCACGGGTCCGGCGGGGCCGGTGATCTCGCGCAGGACGAATCCCATGCCGCGCACCCGCTCCACATAGGGGCGGAAGTGTTCGAAACGCTGGTCGAAGGAGTGGGCGTCGGTGTCGAGATAGTGCTCCAGGGTGAAGTTCTCGGCATGTCCGGTGGGGTGGGCGTCGAGCGAGGTCATGCGGAACCCTTTCGTGCGATGAGCGTGACGGTGCCCGCGTGGCCGTCGAGCAGTACGGTGTCGCCGTCGGCGATGCGCCGGGTCGCCTGCGGCACGCCGACCACGGTGGGGATGCCGAGTTCGCGGCCGATGATGGCGGTGTGCGAGAGCAGACTGCCCTTCTCGCTGACCAGCCCGCCCGCGGCCACCATGAGGAACACCCAGCCCGGGTCGGTGGTGGCGGCCACCAGCACCCGGCCGTCGGTGACGGCGGCGGTGTCGGGTTCGGGCAACACCAGCGCCGGTGCCTGGACCCGGCCCGGCGCGCAGCCGATTCCGGTGAGGACGGTCGCGTCGTCGAAGGCCAGGAAATCCGGTTCGGGCGTGTGCGCGGCCGCTATTCCGGCGGTGACGATGCGCGAGGGAGCCGCCTGCGCCCGCCAGATCTCGTGGTCGCGTGTGCGGGCGGCCACCAGGTCGCGGGGCTGGGCGGTGACGGAGGTGCCGCGGGTGAGGGCGGCGATCTCCTCGTAGGTGAGATAGAAGACATCGCGCGGTTCGTCGAGCAGCCCCGCCTCGTGCAGCTGTGTCCCCAATACGCGGAACACCCGCTTGACCATGCCGAAGCAGCGGCTGCGCCCCAGGCGCATATTCTCGCGCTGCTTCACCGTGGCGCGGGCCTGGGCCAGCACCAGGCGCACGAGCAGCCACCGCAGGGGTCGGCCGCGCAGGGCGCGGCGCAGCCGCACCTCCGCCTCCCGGCGGATGCGCCGCTCCTCGGCGGTCATGGTCCGGAAGTCGATATCGCGGCGAATATAGTTGCGCAGCACCGGAATCAGCTTCTCGGGATGCTGTTCCAGCGAGTCCGTCTCCAATTTCAGCTCGTCCACGGTGCGGTCGCCGTAGGCCGACAGATGCGCACGGTAGGCGGTCAGGAACTCGTTGTGGGCGTCGTCGTGCAGCTCCGCCCACACCCGCGCCGGGTCCCGATCGCTGTCGATCAGCGCGCGCAGGGCGGGATCGGCGGCCGCGCGGGTGGCCAGCGCCAGTGCCGAGCGCACCGGTTCGACGCTGTCCACACCCTCCTCGCCGCAGAACAGTTCGTTGCGCAGGGTGTCCGGATTGTCGACACCACTGTCCTGCAACAGTTTTCCGAGCGCGTGGAACAGTTGCTGGGCGATGAAGTCGTTGAAGATCTGCACCGCGTAGGCGGGAACCAGATCACTGATCACGCGATCGAGCCAGGTCAGCAGTGCGTGCGGGGTGCGCTCCCGATCCGGGGTGGCCGGGTCGAGGCGGTGGTCGAGATCGGCGCGGAACCGGTCGAGTTCGGTGAAGAAGTGCGCCAGTCGGCGCGGCAGCCGGAACCAGCCGAGCAGCAGTATCAGCACGACTCGCGCACGCAGCAGCAGAGTGCGGGCGCGAGCCCAGCCGCCCGCCGGTGGCGCGGGCCGCCGGTAGCGGTTCTCGATGCCGAGCGCGGCCTCCCAGCCCTCGATGGCGAAGTCCAGGCCGGGAATCCGGAGGAACAGCCGATACCAGTTGCTGATGTTGTAGTAGATCCGGCCGTGCCAGGTGCCCACCAGATACGGGTAGAGATCGGCGGCACCGGCGCGCACGGTCGCGCGTCGTGCGCCGAAATCCCGGTGGCAGACCCGGAACACCTGCTCGTAGGCCAGCCGCACGATCGAGAAGGTCAGTGGACTGGATACGCCCGGATAGGACTCGGCCACATTGACGTTGTCGAAGATGGTCTCCTGCGCGCCGGTCGCGGTGACCGGCCGCGTTTGCAGCAGGTGGATTCGGCCCGCGCGGTCGATGGCCCACTCCACGTCCTGCGGGGCATCCAACCGCTCGGCCAGCTCCACCGCCAGCCCGGTGAGTTCGAGCACCTGCGCGTCGGTGAGGGCCGCGGTGTCGACCGCCGGCACGGCGGTGACCGCGGTGCCGTCTACCGTCGGCAGGACCGCGCTGGACTTCTCGCCGATGCTGCGGGCGGTGACGGTGCGGGAGCGGGTGTCGACGAAGTAGGTGTCGCAGTCCACGGTTCCGGAGACCACGCCCTCCCCCAGCCCCAGGCCCGCCGAGACCACGGCCTCGCCCGGATCGCCATTGCGCGGATTGCAGCTGAACACCACTCCGGCGGTGGCGCTGTCCACCAGTGTCTGCACGATGACCGCGGTGTCGGCGATGGCATTGCCCAGTCCGCGCCGCACGCGATAGAACAGCGCCCGCTGTGAGTACGCCGACGCCAGACAGGCCAGCACGGCATCCGGTACCGCCTCGGGCGCGACATTGAGCAGGGTGTCGAGCTGTCCGGCGAAGGAGTCGGTGGCCGAATCCTCGCCCCGCGCCGACGACCGCACCGCCAGCCGACCCGCCCCCTCGAGCTCGGTGAGCCGCCGGTGCAGGTCGGCGGCGAGATCGTCGGGCAGCGACAGCGCGGTCACCAGCTCCGCGATGGCATCGGCGGTGTCGCGCAACGACTTCGGATCCTCGGCATCGAGCGCACCGAGCAGCGCGTCGAGCTCGTCGCGCACCGGTTCGAGAATGCGGGCGCAGGCCGCGGTGGTGAGCACACAGAAGGCCGGTACCCGATACCCGTGCCGGTGCAGCCAGGCCAGGTTGGCGGCCTTGTGCCCGATGAGGGCCGGGTCCAGTCGGGCGGCGGCGGTCGCGTCGGCGACGGCGGCCAGTTCGGCGGCGGTCACAGGTCACCTCCGGTGGTGCGGCGGCGCAGGCGCACCAGCACGGGATCGGGAAGATTGGAGATCTGCGGGTTCTCCCGCACCCGCAGTCCGCCCGCGAGTTCGATGTCGTAGCGGGACAGCAGCATGGCCAGCCCCGCCCGGGCCTCGACCAGCGCCAGATGCCGCCCCACGCACAGGTGCGGGCCCCAGCCGAACGGGAAGTAGTGGAACGGCGACCGGTCCCGGGCCGCCGCCGGGAGGAAGCGGTCGGGATCGAAAACCAGTGGCGCGGACCAGAACTGCGGTAGGCGCTGATTCACGAACGGGCTGATCACGACGATGGATCCGGCGGGCAGGTCGAAGCGGTCGAAGCTGTCGGCCGCCACGGGGGTGCGGCTGAACGCCCAGGCGGGCGGGTGCAGCCGCATGGCCTCGTCGAGTGCGCGGCCGGTCAGATCGAGGGCGGTGAGGGCGTCGGCGGTCGGCGGGCCGCCCGCCAGTCGCCCATCGATCTCGTCCACCACATCGCGCAGCACCGTGCGATTGCGGCACAGCTCGTACACGGCCCAGGCGATGGCCCCGCCGGTGGTTTCGTGCCCGGCGAGCAGGAAGGTCAGCACCTCGTGGCGCAGCTGGGTGTCGTCCATGGCGTGCCCGTCGTCGTCGCGCGCGCTCGACAGCCGATCCAGCAGGCTGCCGGAGCCGGTGCGATGTCCGGCGATGACCTCGTCCACCACCCGGTGCAGCCGCGAAAGCACTTGCCCGAAAGCGCGATTGGCCGGGGTCGGCACCGAAGGCGGCAGCGGAACGGGTGCCGCCATGTGTCGCATGACCCAGTCCACGCCGTGGCGCACATCGGCCTCGATCTGCGGCAGCACATCGTCCACGTCCGCACCGAGCACCGCACGGCACACCACATCGGCGGCGAAGCCGAGCACCTCCGGCACCAGGTCCACGATCTCGCCGGTATCGGCGTGGCGGTCCAGCCGCGCGGCCATGCGCTGTCCGCACTCCACCATGAGCGGCACCTCGTCGAGAACGTGCCGGCGGTGGAAGACCGGTTTGATGAGCGCTCGCTGCCGCTGCCACAGCTCGCCCTCGCTCACCAGCAGGCCGGGGCCGAGCAGATGGTGCAGGCTCGTATAGCTGATACCTTTGCGGTAGTTGTCGGCATTGGTCATCATGACCTGCCGAATGTGGTCGGGGTCCACCAGCAGATACAGCTGTTCGTGGGCGAGCCGGATGCGCACGCTGCCGCCGTGCGCGTACGCCTGCTCGTAGAACAGCGTCAACGGGTCGCGCCGATAGTCGAGATACGCACCCAGCGGATGGCGGTAGGACGGTCCGGGCAGGCGGCGGCCGGTGTCCCGGGCGAGCAGCGCGGTCACGGTGTCTCCTTGGTGGCGACGAACCGCGCGCGGGCCGCCGCGCGCTGGATCTTGCCGCTGGTGGTCTTGGGCAGAGCGCGCGGCGGCACCAGATGCACCGCGTCGGCCAGCACGCCGGTGCGGGAGCTGACGGCGGATCGGATCGCCAGCCGCAGCGCGTCCTGCTCGGCAGTGTCCACGTCGGTTTCCACGATCAGATGCAGACCCTCGGAATGCGCGTCGGCCGTGCGGTATCCGACCGCCGCCACCCCGCCCAGCCGGACACCGGGCACGGTCTGCGCGGCCTGTTCGAAATCGGAGGGGAAGTAGTTGGCCCCGCGGATGATGATCAGGTCCTTGCGGCGGCCGGTGATCCGCAGCCCGCCGTCCCGCAGATAGCCGAGATCGCCGGTGTCCCACCAGCTCCCGTCGACCACGCAGGCCGCCGTGGCGTCGGGCAGCTGGAAATAGCCCGGCGTGCGGGACGGCCCGTGGAACTGCACCGCGCCGAGCACATTGTTGGCGCAGGGCCGTCCCCGCTCGTCCACGACGCGGATCTCGGTGCCGGGCACCGCCGGACCGCAGTCCACCACCCGCACCGCATCGGGGGCGTCCGCGGGCACGTCGACCACGCGGGCCTCGATCGCCAGCCGGTCCCGGGAGACGGTGTCCACGCGCAGGGTCGCGCGCGGCCGGTTCACGGTGATCGCCAGTGACGCCTCGGCCATGCCGTAACAGGGCACCACCGCGTCGCGCGGTAGTCCCCAGGCCGCGAAGCGGTCGGTGAACAGGCGCAGCGTGTCGGCCTGGATCGGCTCGGCCCCGCAGAACAGGAACCGCCACCGCGACAGGTCGACCCCGTCGAGATCTTCGTCGCGCACTCGCAGCGCGGCGTAGCCGTACCCGAAATTCGGTGCGGCGGCGACGGTTCCGCCGTAGTCGCTGACATTGCGCAGCCACTCGGCCGGTGCCCGCAGAAAGCGGTTGGGCGGCATGAGTACCGCGCCCGCTCCCGCGAACAGCGGGGTCAGGGTGCCGCCGATGAGTCCCATATCGTGGTTGAGCGGCAGCCAGCCCGCCCAGTTGTCCCCGGGTCCCAGTCCGCACACGCGGGTGATCTGCTCACAGTTGGCGGCGAGATTGGCGTGGGTGATCACCACGCCCTTCGGGATGCCGGTGGAGCCCGAGGTGCATTGGATGAATGCCGGATCGGAGCCGTCGGGCAGCCGGGGCTCGGCCTCCGGCGCGCCCGCGGTCACCGCACGCGCGTGCAGGTCCACACCGTTCGCCACGATCGTTCCGGTGGGCCGGTGCGCGCCGAGCGCGTCGAGCACATCGGGGGCGGCCACCAGCGCGGCGGGAGCCAGATACGCGACCAGCCGGGCGAACTTGTCCGCGAACAGCCCGCGGCCGCCGAAACCGCTCGGCGGCGCGACCGCCACCGGGATCGCGCCCAGCAGCTGCGCGCCGAAGAACGCGGTGATGAACTCGGTGCCGGTGGGCAGGCACAGCATGACCCGATCACCCGGGCGCACGCCGTAGTCCGCCAGGGCGGCGGCGCTGCGCCGGGCCGCACGGGCCAGGGCGGCATAGTCCAGTACCTCGGATTCGCCCGGTGCCGCGACGAAAACCACTCGGGCCGTGTGTGATTCGTCAGCCGCAGGCGACTCGTCGGTGAGATGGTCGAGCAGTGCGTGCACGATACTCGGATGTCGGGGCCGCAGGGCGGCGGGTGCGGCGGCGGTGCGGGTCATCGGATGGTCTCCCGGACGTGCTCGGCGATGCGGTCCACCGTGTCCAGCCGGGCCGCCACGGCATCGGGAATGGTGATCCCGAAGGCGTCCTCGAGCCGCATGGTGAGGTCGATGGAGGTCGGCGAGTCCAATCCGTAGTCGACGAGCGGTGTGCCGCCCTCCAGATCGTCGGCCGCGACCCAGAGCGCCTCGGCCACGATGGCGCGTACCCGGGCCGCGACCGAATCCTGTGTCGATGTCATGCGAACAGCCGTCCTTCCTCGACGCAGCGGCGCACGGATTCCTCGAGGTCCACGCCGTCGGCGGTGTCGATGCGGTGGAAACGCAGGTCCGGAAAGGCCGCGGGGAGGAGCTGCTGCGCGCGCTGGTAGCCCTTGCGCAGTTCCGCCAGCAGTTCCGGCGTCTCGTGGGATTCCCGCGTGCCCCCGCCCACCCGGGCGGTGCAGCGGGCGGCGGCCTGCTCGGGCGGCACGTCGAGCCACAGCACCGCATCCGGCAGGCTGGTTCGGCACCGCCGCGCGAACGCCGGTACCGCCGCATCCGGTTCCAGCTGAACGAGTGTGGACACCTCACCGAGCAGGTTCCAGATATCGGGGTCGGTGCCCAGGCGCGCCGCCTCGCCCGCGTACCAGGCGAGGATGTCGTCGAGGGTGCCGGGCGCGTGCCGATCCAGCACGTCGCGCACCTGCGCCTCGCGAGCGCGCGGATCGGTGTCCAGATCGGCGAGCAGTACGTAGAACGGCCCGTAGACCAGTGTTTCGACGAGCGGATGCCGCTCGCACACCAGCACGTCCGGTGCGAAGGTGTCCACGAAGAACCGTTCGACCGGCCCGAACAGGGTCATCTGGAGATACAGCGCGATGGCCTTGCACTCCAGGCTGCCGATCTCGTCGCAGCCGTCGCTGAACGCCTTGAGCTGCTGCGAGAGTCGATGCAGCGGGGCATTCGCGGTGGTGTGGAAGTCCGGGCAGGTCATACTGCCGAAGCCGCGGTCGCGCGGGGCCAGCTCGCGCAGGCGCGCCAGCACCGAGGATTTGCCGCAGCCGTCGATGCCGACCAGGGCGATGCGGCGGGTGGGGTTGTCGTTCACTGCTCCGTGCTCCGCAACTGCTCGAGAATGGTGGTGGTGATGTCACCGGCCGGGGCGGTGCCGTCCAGTTCGGTCCAGCCCAGTTCGGCCGACAGCCCCGCGAGGGCATCGTGGCTGCGCTGCTGGAACTCGAGGAATTCGTGCTCGTCGCCGTAGCCGCTCTCGTAGTCGCTGCGTTTACGCTTGCGCGCCAACGCGTCCCGCGGGCTGATGCGCAGGTGGAAGGTGAGGTCGGGCTCCGGGAAACCGGATGCCAGCGCGCGCAGGACCGCCGGATCGCCGCCGTGCGCCACCTCGGTGGCGAAGTACTTGTACCAGTACGAGTTCATGAGCACGACGTCCGGACCGCGCCGCGCGGCGAGATCGAGCGCCAGTTGCATGGCGTGATAGAGGAAATGGGTCCGGCTGAGCGGGGTGAGCACCTTCAGGTAGCCGTAGATGGCGTCGGGTCGGTCGAACGGCAGTTTGGCCGACACCGCGGGGTCCAGGAAGGCATCCCAGATGGTCACCGCCGCCACCGTCTGCCCCTGTGATTCGAAGACGCTCGCCAGCCGTGCCACCTGGGTGGTCTTTCCGGAGCCGTCGCCGCCGGCGATGCAGATCATCCGTTTGCGCGGCGACAGCGTCCGGACCGCCGGGCGGTCGGGGTGGGTTCGATCGGTCATGAGAGCGCCTCCTGATCGTGCGCGAGACGTAGTGGGTGTCGACCCCGGATCGGGTAGCGCCGCTACCGGACGTGGGGTGGCGGGCGCGGTATCCGCGACCCGCTCGGGCGGGGCGGTGTCGAGCAGGGTGACGGTGCCCGCGCCGCCGTCGATCCGGAGCCGCTGTCCGGAGCGAATGGCGGCGGTGGCGCCGGGAACATTGAGCACGGCCGGGATGCCGTACTCGCGGCCGATGACGGCGGCATGCGAGAGCAGTCCGCCGACCTCGGTCACGACGCCGGTCACCAGGCCCAGCGCCGGGGTCCAGCCGGGATCGGTGAACCGGGTGACGAGAATGTCGCCGGGGCGCAGGTCGGCGATCTCGGCGAGTGATGCGATGACCCGCGCGGGGCCTTCAACCACGCCCGCGCTGCACCCCAGCCCGGTGAGCACGCCGTCGCCGGCTTCGGTGTGCGAGACCGTCACGCCGGGGCCGAGTTCGTGCGGCGGCACCAGGTCCCGGTAGCCGTCGTACATGGCCCGCCGGTACCGGATCGCCGCCGCCAGCTCGTGACCGCCGCGGAAACCCTGTGCCAGATCGGCGATCTCGTGGATGTCGAGCATGTACACATCGGCCGGGTCGGCGAGGGCTCCGGCGGCGTGCAGCCGTGTCCCGGCCTCGACCACGTAGGCGCGCACGATGGCGTAGCAGCGGGAGGAGAAGTCCCGCATCAGCTCCCGCGCCACCAGGTACCGGCGGGCCAGTGC